>NZ_SJUW01000010.1:0-88666 GCF_004337105.1 Exiguobacterium sp. SH3S1
TGGCGCGAAACAAAACGTCAGACCTGAAAGGCATGACGTTACAGAGCGTGATGGCGATCATCGCGGTAAACCTGAAGCGGATCATCACCCTCTCAAAAGAAAAAACAGGATAAGGGCAAGGAAAAAGAGCGATTGTCCCGACTTGAGTCGGTCCAATCGCCCTTTTTTCTGTTCACGCTCGGATAGAGCGGAGGTTTTTCAGTGCCCTCCAGTTGAAGGGGCTTGATGTTTAGGCAAAAAAAATGAGCACCTCTCTAAAGAGGTGCTCTCGAAAAGTCTACCGCGTCGAACCACGCTCCACAACGTGCTCCCGAAGGAATGTCCGCCGTCTTACATAGACCAGCTCATCGCATGTACTCAACAATACTCGAATGATGCTTCGTCGTCAATCTTTTGTTTTCATCCGCCTTGACATCTCTCCAAAAATTAGGATAATGAAGAGTGTTAGCACTCTTGTATACAGAGTGCCAAAATCGAACGACAAAGGAGAACGGTCATGACAAAGAAACAGTTTCAAGCCGAATCGAAACGAATTTTAGAGTTGATGGTCCACTCAATCTATACACATAAGGACATCTTCCTGCGTGAGCTCATCTCGAACGCGAGTGACGCCATCGACAAGATGTATTACCGCGCCCTCTCGGACGAGGCGATCGACTTCAACAAGGACGACTATTTCGTCAAAGTCGAACTCGACAAAGACGCACGCACGGTCACAATCCGTGACACCGGGATCGGGATGACGGAAGACGAACTCGAATCGAACCTCGGGATCATCGCCAAGAGCGGTTCGCTCGCGATGAAGCAGGCGACGAAGATGGAAGAAGACCACAGCTTGATCGGTCAATTCGGCGTCGGTTTCTACTCGGCGTTCATGGTCGCCGACCGTGTGACGGTCCGGACCCGTTCCGTCGACAGTGACCAAGGATATCTGTGGGAGTCAGACGGCATCGACGGCTATACGATTGAGCCGACGTCTAAACAAGAGATCGGAACCGAAATCGTCTTACACTTGAAAGCCGACACCGAAGACGATACGTATTCTTCGTTCTTAGAGGAATATGAGATCCGCTCGCTCATCAAGAAGCATTCGGACTTCATCCGCTACCCGATCAAACTCGACGTGACAAAACACCGTCCAAAAGACGACTCGGAAGAATTCGAGGACTACGTCGAAGAAGAGACGATCAACAGTATGGTCCCGATTTGGCGCAAGCGGAAGAACGAACTGACGGACGAGGACTACACGGCGTTCTACCACGAGAAGCGCTACGGTTTCGACGAGCCGCTCAAACATCTCCACTTGAACGTCGACGGTTCGATCCGCTATCAGTCGATCCTCTATATCCCATCGACGGTCCCGTACGACTACTACACGAAAGAGTTCGAGAAAGGGCTCGAGCTCTACTCGAACGGCGTCTTGATCATGGAGAAGTCGCCTGACTTATTGCCGGACTACTTCGGTTTCGTCAAAGGGATGGTCGACTCGGAAGACCTATCGCTCAACATTTCCCGGGAGATGTTGCAGCAGGACCGCCAACTGCGCGTCATCGCTAAGAACGTCAAGTCGAAAATTAAAGGCATGCTCGAGAAGATGCTTCAGAATGAGCGCGAGGACTACGAGAAGTTCTTCGACGCGTTCGGCCGCCAAATCAAGTTCGGCGTCTATGACCAGTTCGGCGCCGCGAAGGATGAGTTGAAGGACTTGCTCTTGTTCCACTCGTCGAACGAGAAAAAGCTCGTCTCGCTGAAAGAATACGTCGAGCGTATGAAAGAGGACCAGAAGTACATCTATTACGCGACGGGCGAATCGATCCATCGTATCGACCTTCTCCCGCAAACGGAACGTTTGAAAGAAGAAGGCTTCGAGATCCTCTACTTCACGGAAGAGATCGACGAGTTCGCTATCAAAGTGCTCCAGTCTTATGAAGACAAAGAGTTCAAGTCGGTCGCGAGCGGTGACCTCGGTCTCGATGATGAGGCGGCGAATTCGCTCAATGAAGACAATAAAGACTTGTTTGCCTTCATGAAGACCGAGCTTGGCGATCGTGTCAAAGAAGTGCGCGCGTCAACTCGTCTCAAGTCGCATCCGGTCTGCTTGACGGTCGCAGGTGACGTCTCGATCGAGATGGAGAAGATTATGAACACGATGCCGAACGGCGGCGGCATGAAAGCAGAGAAAGTGCTCGAAGTGAACGCCGACCACGCCATCTTCCAAACGTTGCAACGCGTCTATACGGAAGACGAGGCGAAAGCGAAACAATATACCGATCTTCTTTACCAGCAAGCACTCCTCATCGAAGGGTTACCGCTTGAAGATCCGGTAGCGTATTCGAATGCAGTATGTGCGTTAATGGCAGAATGATTGAAAGGCAGAGGGCGGTTCAACGCACTCTGCCTTTTATTTTTTGTCATTGAATATCTGGGAAGAAATCAATTCTATCCCAATGTCTTTTTATATATTCTATTGCGGGAAACTCTTGACACTTTTTAATCCTTTTATATTCAAAGGGAAGGAGATTTGTAGATACCCAAAAACTTTTATCCTCTGTCCCAAAATAATTTTTGTTCACCCGGATCCTATATTGTTGATCTAGAGTGAAAAAACCTAGTTCAAAATCAGCATCATGAAGTTTACACAGTGAGAGACCATTCCTAACATCTCTTCTCGTTTGAACATCATCGCTCCACCGTACGATATGTGCCCCCACTAGATGTCTCCCATCATTAAACCGACAATCAGGAAAACAACACTCAGAATTAAAATTCTCTTTCACCTGTCGAGAAAATTTTTGTTGCCCTATTCTTGCTTTCATCTCTCGAATCAATTCACTATTCAATTCATGGTTCTGAGGTTTAACTCCCGACTCGTACGATAACGTCGACTCTTTTATCTCTAAATCTTTACGTATCTCAAACAAAACGTTGAATAGTTCATTATCTACTTTTGAAAAGTAAGCACCCTGTACAATTCTAAGACTATTTTGTCTTTGACAATAGAAGATAGTCTCTTTGTGACCTTTGTCTTTACGGTTATTATTTTCGCAGTAAGTAACTAGTGGTTCCTTATTGAGTTCAAAGATTTTTTTTAAAGATATTGCATCCTTAAACTTTTGATAACTTTGTAAAGGTACCGTATAGAATGTATTGCAGTATTCGTATTGAGAATGAGGAGCATGTGTCTTTACAATATTACATTTACTCATTGCTAAGGAGTAACCGATAAACCTCATTTCATCTTTATTTTTTGAAGCATCTTTCACGAGATGAAGTATGATATCGCCCTCCTCTACCTCAAGAAGAGATTCCCAATATGCAGATTTCCTTATCGATGTACTATTCTTGTATGCAGGACTCCATAGCATTTTTGAAAATTTGAAGCTCTCTCTTATACCTTGTTCTTTACTGAGATCTCTCATTTCAATCCAAACCATACAAGTCACCTCAAAATTAAGTATAGAGTGCAAAAACCTCAGTTGAATTATCGATTTTTAAAAATATCCGTTTCACAGAGAGTAAACACGAATCTCTAAACCTCTTGGATAACTTCCTCCTGTTTTTTGTATTATTTCAGCTTTGAAGGTTACCCTTTTGTCCATTAAAGGGGCTAATTCTCTTGCAATTCCCCTTGGAATCCAACCTAAACTGCGATTTTTACTATCGTACACATTGATAGCATTCTTATCATGTGGATTATAAGGTTCTCTCTTCAATCTTATATTTTCATTTGTATTTGTTTCGGCTATCAATTTCTGCCTTCCTTCGAAGGTGACACCAGCTAATCTTATAATCCTGTTTACTTTTAATTCATTCGTTTTTGAGGTTTGTGTTTTTAATTCCGGGAAAAAATCAGAAAAATTCTCATTCGTATATTTTTCATTTCGATTTGTTCGACCATTAGTATGATGTGGATGTTGTCGATGTGTTTCCTTTGTTCGCTTCGACCTATTTTTATTTTTTCTGTCTTCAAGAAGAGCCCATACTATGAAGGCAACAACAATAAACTCTAACAATCTTCCACCCCATTAAACAAAGTATGCCTGTTACAAGTATCGTTAAACCTTACTGATAAGCAATGAGATTATAAGTGCCTCTCTCAAACTCATCCATAAAACGACTCATCTTGTTACCATATCCAGTAATGAACAATCTAGTCTTCGCCCGGGTCATCGACACGTACAAGAGCCTTCTTTCTACTTGGATAGCGTCCTCAACTTCCTCTTCCGCTTCTGCTCTTTTAAGACTCGGTAAATTTTTATCTGTGAAACGTGGAATAATGACTACATCAAATTCAAGTCCTTTTGCGGAATGCATTGTTACGAACTTCACTCCAGGTGTTAAGCAACTTCCGTTTTCTTTTTCAATATGCTCATGAGGAATGCTATAAGGCATCATCCCCTTAAGCTTCTTGAGGTGCATTTTATGTCGGCATAAAACACCGATAGTGATATCTTTATCTGATGTCTTATTCCATAACTCCTGAACAAGCTTCAGGATACCCTCATATTCTTCTTCGTGCTTGCCATACTGATGAATTTCTGGTAAAAAACCACTACTCTTTTTAGGTACGATTAGCTCCTCACGAGCCTCTTCACTGTTTTTTGAAGAATTACTATTCAAATCTTTGTTGTAAAGCGGGCGTGCCATCGTGACGATTTCCTGACATGATCGATGCATCTCTTCTAAATGTTTTGTCCGCCCGCCAACAATGTTGATTCCGACACTTCTCCAAGTGAAATCTGTCTTATAAATGCGTTGACCGATATCCGCAGAAATGATTAGACTCTTTGGATTCAACTCTCTCAAGACGATGAGCTGAACTTGTGTTAAGTCTTGCGCTTCGTCAATCATCACGTACTCATAGGATTCTTTTGTTTTAACGATATCAAGATTTTGGTGAAGTTGGATGCCATACTCATCAAAAGGAATGATAGATGCCATTGTTAAATTTTTATCAAACTGTTTCATGAAGGTGTATACTTCTTTTCGGTCCGATTGCTGAAGGCTGACCATCCGTCCGCTCCGGCGTATGTTCAAATACTCATCCTCGGAGACGATACCTTTCCCTTTGATCCATTCAATTTCGTCTTTCAAGAACGATTTGAATTTGTCATCACTGTAAAAACGGTGATCTTTCGTTTTCTGATTCTCGTAACAGTTATCGAAGAGCTTATCCACTTGATAAGAAGAGGAAGAAAATTTCCCTTTAATCTGTCTCAAATACTTGGATGCCCAAGAATGAAAGGTTCGCACTTCTAAATTACATTGGCTATATCCTCTGTCGGCTAAATATTTTTGGGCATAGGCGGCCAACGTCTTGTTATATGTAATCAACAAAATTTTAGCGTTGGGGTTTGCATGTAAGATTTTTTCAATCTTCATCAAAAGAACGGTCGTCTTCCCACTACCTGGCGCCCCCTTGATTAACACGTGCTCTGCCTGAAAGTTAATTGCATCGTTTTGCTGCTTTGTAACGGTTATTTTAACCATGTGATCACTCCATCTTTAAAAAAAGTCGTCTTCAAAAAAACTCTTGCGTCTTTGTTCCTCTAGTTCTTGTTCCTGCTTTTTCAAAACACTTAAATCGGTGATTTCCTGCCGAATTCCTTGCGGCTCCCTTTTCACAAGAGGTGTCATCCATGCCGAGATGAACTCTTTACTCAAGGCTTCGAACATTTCATGATTATTAGTTTTCATCATCGATTGCATAATTCCCCTCACGACATATCTCTAGAAACTCACAAAAGCGACAATGGTTTCCTGGGTTAGCTAGACTATCAACGGATTGATCAGGTTTCTTGTAAAACAACCTAAAATTCTTTAAAGAGCCGTTATAGCTGACATTTTCTATTTCATAGCGGGACTCTCGATATCGGGTTGGTTCCTGTTTAACCTCCTCCAAAATCAACTTTCGGTATGCGCCGCTCAACTGTGGGAACAAATAAGAAACATACGTCTCAGTTTTGCCCCAGTCTTTAAACACATTGTGAACACTTCTAAGCATCTTCTTATAGAGTAGCTGCTGATGGAATCGGGACGAGTAAGTTCCAAAGTCATTCAGGATATAAGAAAATGTAGCGCGTTGTGGACATTGATTGGTCTCATCTTGTAACAGTCGATGCTCAAAATTTGGTAAGACAATGTCGTTAGTCCTTGTTGATAAATCGAATTCTTCATCTTTTAGTTCTGGGAGCTCTTTGTTGAAGTCAGCCACTTTGAAATAGTGAGCCATATCTAATTCGTAGCCCGTTTCTAAGTTCCTCACGTACGAAACCCTTACGTCATTTGCGCCAATTAACAATGTATACAATAAATATCTAGTTATGGCCCCGGATAGGTTCTTCAACTCTTTGAAAAGATGTAGCTCTGACCTTGAGACGCTCAATTCATCGATTGTTTTACTCGAAAGTGGCCAGATCTTATATTTGGTGTTCATCGGTAATGCATCCGCATCAATAAATCCGAGATGAATATTTCGCTTTTGCTTGAACGCCATCCCATCTGCGACGAAGAGCGCTCCAACCTTGTCTATCATCTCGTCTTCATCATCATAGCTTTGTAGTCCTGATTGAAGATAAAAACGCAGACCATCCATGATGTCTAATAGTGAGAACTTTAAGGTCTCATCTTTTAGTTCTTCAAGCTTCATCATCAGGTCTTTTAGCAGGACCACTTCTTCTTCATGACGTTTCTCTTCAGCCGAGACGCTGACATAGGTCTTCAGCTTTTCAAGGTGCTCTCCAATCTTGACATCAGTTTCGATTTCAAATAGTTCATGGACCATCCGCCCAATCATATGAAGGCCCTGTTGGATAACCTTCATATCCTCAATGCTGACTTTGAAATAAGAAAGTTGTTCTAGAGGTCTCCCATGCAGGCGATGGACACGACCTTCAGGTAAAGGACGTAGTGATTCCCATCTCTCCTTTTCTTCAATCAAGAAATTTATCTTTTCAAGCCACTCTTCTATCGTCAAATATTGTGCGTCTCGTCCATCGAGAAATCCCTCACCGAGATAAAAATAAGGGAGGAGTTGATCTAACTGTTTCGTGTACAAAGACATGTTGATTTTGGAACCATCTATTCCATCTACATAAAGATGTCCACTGTTGAATAACCTCTGTAATACATCTGGTCTTAATATTCTTTCGATGACTGAAGAGTTTTGATGCGGTGTCTTCTGTTCTGTGTACAGATTGTGCAGTTCGAATAGAAAACGGCCAATCGGATAATCAATTAATGATGGCGCTTTTTTTTCAATCAACCCTGCATAATATAACTGTTCTCGTACTTCCCCGCCTCGACAAGAAATGAAGTGCTCATACTTATGCTCTTTTTCGCGCTCTCGAATTTCCCGTTCCTTTGAGAGAAACTCTAACATGTTCGAGTATACGGTCACTTTTCCTGGTTCGGTTTCTGTGAACGAATGGAAACGACGACCCTCAAGTCCCTCTAACAGCTGTACCGAGTATGGATGTTGAACAGTAGGTTCGTTGAAAGAAGCCGACCAAGGCACTTTTTCTTTCCAGAGAAACCGTTCTACCGTTTCGTAGGTGTGAGGTAGAAGTTCATCATAATAATTCACGAATATCAATTCGAATTGTTGTTCTAAATGCTTAAAAAAATACTCCTGTAGCGGGGTAATGAAATAAAATCCATGTAAGACTATCTTTCTTTTATTTAATGACGCTTCAACCTGATCATCAATTTTATCTTCTTCACCAATGTTAAATTGATGCAGATTATTCTTGGTTTTCGCATTACGTTGCAAGAATTTTTTCACGAGATTGGTGAAATACTCAGAGTTTGATTCTAGTTGCTCTTCCCATGCAATCGGTCGTATGTCATCACGCATTTCACTTAATATGTCGTGCAGCAATGATTCTTCATCACTTTTATCGGCAAGGGTTGAAAACACATTGTCTAACCGCAACTCTTTTAACAATCGGATTGTATAAATCAGTTCTTTTCTATTTTTCTCGAACGATAAAATATGTTTTCGTATTCGAACATCAGCATTCGACGAAGATTCCCATCTAGCTCTGAGAACCTGTGAAATCTCTAAGTATTGACGCATTTGATTCTTTTGATTACTCCAAACATGGCCCTGTACCTCTTCCAACAATGGATTGATTGTTAGAATCGGTGCTTTTAGCCACTGATAGATTCTTAAATTTTCATTAATCGATTCATGAAGCGTAGGTGTCGCCGCGATATGGAGAACATCGTTAAATTGTTTTTGAAACTTTGAGTCCTTCCATGTCAAGTCACTTGGCACCCGGTAAGTCAGTACCTGTCTATTCATTTGACGTTTCCTTTCGTAAAGCCATTCGTATCAATTTTTCCCACGTATCCTTATCCCATGTTCCTTTAGGTATATGAGGTCGATCCGCGTTGATCCACAGCCGCTGCTCGGCTCGCGTCATCGCAACATAGAGAAGCCTTGTTTCTTCGTTCAATGTCTCGGTGATATCCTCGTTTTTTATCGTTTGAAAAGAGGCCGTATTGAAAACTTCACCATTTTCCTTAAACTGAAAAGACAGCACCTTGGCAGGACTGCTCGACTCTTTAGAAGCGAGAAGTACCTTGTGTTGATAGCCTTGTATCAAACTTGAATCGGTAAACGGAATGAACACGGAATGAAATTCAAGTCCTTTTGCCTTGTGGACGGTCATCACCCGAATGATCTTATCTCCTTTGATATCTTTTTTATCGATATTCGCTTCATCCTCATCACGGTTCGTCGCTAATTGGATTCTCAACCAATCATATAAAGCGACAGGATTGTTGACCTCGCTCTTCAGACGTTTAATCGCAATGTCTAAAACTTTATACAAGTTTCGTTCATATTGGATGAGTTCATGGGGTTGGTATCCTTGTGCCCCCATGATGCGTTTATACGGGAGCTCCATCACAACGTTTTGAAGCACTTTGTAAAAAGGCTTTATCCTTAAATCTTCTCTTGCCTTACGCAACCACTGCCATCTTTCGTCACCGAGAGTCCGAGTCATCTCTGAAGTCAGTTGGTCAGTGTCACCTTCGTACTGAATCAGATGATTAAAATCAAAAGGATCTTCAACGAAAGCAGATTGATAAAGAGCAAAAAAGCTCTCCGGACAGTTTTCGTTTTTTAATATACGAATTAAGAGCAGGAGGTCTTTCGCCGCCGAAGATTTGAATAGCCCCCCGCCTACAGTAACTTCGTATGTCAAATCATCTCGGTCATTTTTCCTTAGGTCCTTTAACAACTCTTTTATAGCTATAGCTTCTTTGTTCTTTCGTACTAATATACCAAGTATCGATTGCTCTTTATTGTCTGATGGCAGCGTGTCATACATATGAAGAATGATATCTTCGAGTTTAGGTTTTTTAGTTGTCGAGATGTGTAGAATCTCTTCTTCATCAACTCTGGAAGGCAGATAGGAGACTAGTCTACCCGTGTCAACACCGTTTTTCATTTCATTAGGTAAGCGGCCATTCTGTTTCCATGCCTTGAAGAGTCTTTCCATTTCCTCTAGCAACAATTTCGAACTTCGATAGTTGATTGTCAATTCATAGGAGAGGAAATCATTCTTTAGTCGTTTTAAACTCTCGAAGGCTGTATGACTCGCACCACGAAAACGATAAATCGCTTGCTTGATATCTCCTACCACGAACAACTTGGCTTTTAGTGAATTTGACAAAGACACAATCAATTCGATTTGAGGATCATCTGTGTCTTGAAATTCGTCAACAAAGATATAATCGATGGCAGGCTCTATCGCCAGTTGTCGGTTACCTTTAACAACGGTCAATAAATCTCGTTTTATGTCCGACAACGTTAGTGAATTGTCTCTCAACTTCTCTTCCTTAATTCGACTCGCCATCCGTTCAATCACATACTGGGTCGCTTGCTGATACTTCATGTCTCTTGGACTGTCTTCTGCGGGATCCCAGATAAGAGAGTCATTGTCCCCGCTCAAGCCTTTTTTATCTAACTCGCCCTGTACATGTATGAAAAACTTGATCATCTTGTACTCTTCGACATCAGAAAAATAAGGCAATTCCTCGTCTTTGACTTCTTCTGTAAGGTACCTTGCGAATTCCTCTCGAATGATTGTTTCTGTGCGATATTTGTACGAAGCGACTGCAATCGTATTCCCCCAGCCCTCTACCACACCTAATTGTTCGAATAAATACTTGGAAAAAGCATCTATTGTCATGATTCGCATACTATTAACTTGCTCCATCAAATCTAGATATTTAGTCATATTCGTCGTCTGATAGTAAGATTGAAGACGTTCTTTTATTTTCTTTCGCATGTACGCCGCAGACTCTCGAGTGAACGTGATCATCACGATGGAATCGAGCCTAACATCACTTGTATGAATTAAATACATGATGCGCGAAATCATGGTGGTTGTCTTACCACTGCCGGCACCAGCGTTCACTAAAATATCAGCAGTTGATGGGGCATGCTCGACATAATACTGTCCCCAGTTGAATCGGGAACTCAATTGGTTGTTTACTATGTAACGTTCACGTTCCGAGGATATCCGGCCATTTTTAATCAACAGCGTCTCATCAACTTCTTCAGTAAGCTCGTGTACTGTAAGATTTTTTTGATTTTCTATAATACTTGTATTTCTTGTCATTACGTCAACCCTTGTCCCTTGTGTTGCCCATTTCTTCAGCTTGTCGATCCGACTCCTCGAGAGCTCATTTTCAATCAATAAGATTGAATAGGGAATTTTTTCACCAGTATCGACGACCTCTTCGTCTAGATGAGGTGACAATGATAAAAATTGTTTTGGAACTGCGGAAGAATCGATTTTATCCGAAGACTCATTCATTAAAACTTCAGCGATATGCTCAACGTCTGCACGACTGTATAATTTATAAGTCATATTTCCGATTTTAGACACCCTTGATTGAGGTCTGGCTAATTTCCCATCCAACGGAAAATAATATTCTTTTATCCCGGATTGAATCGATCTTGTTTTAAGAGCATTCGCCATTTTCAAGGCTTTAGTTTCTTCATTTCCAGAGAATAATTGAATTCCCATGGCTACATCATTTTTTTTCACAATGATATCAAGCTTCATTTGAAGATCAACCTCTTCGTGGCTGATTACTTCATCAAAATGACCAGACTCTTGGAGCAGAAGCGCGAAATGGAAATCTCGAACCAAACCAAGGTAAGCTAGATGCGCCGCGCGTTGAACATGATGCTTCACCAACTCCCTTTCGTTTACATTTGAAAGGACAGATGAAGAAAAATGATTCATAAATTCAGTGACACTTGGCAATCTGTTTGATGATAATATTTGTTGTCTTAGCTTCGACAAAAAGCTAGGGAGTCCAAATGTTGTAGAGTGATGCACTTCAACAGGAATTGTCTCTGGTATACTCAAGTATTCGGAATAGGTATTATCTAAAAACTCCTCTATATGTCGCGAGGACTTTAGAATAGAAAGTACTGAGCGCTTTATCTTAAACTACCACCTTCACATATTTTTTACTTAATTATACAATAACAAACATGGGTATACTTTCTAAACTAAAAACAAAAAACTCCCATTTAAATTAATGGGAGTTTTTTGTCATTTGAAGTTATTATACGTACCTAGCAGTTGCATCTGTTTCGCTTCCTGCAAGATGTTTTGATTGTCCTCTTGTTCATGAACCTCTGCAATCCGATGGCCCATCCGTTCAATCAATCCGACGACGAGTGCGTTCCCCATCGTGAAGTAACGTTTGCGATCGGTCATCGTCTCCGTCCATCCATAAGGGAATCCGTTCAATCCTTCGCACTCTTCGGGACGCAAATAACGTAGTTTCTTTGTATATGGGTCCTCGATGACGTGGCTCGAACGGTTACACGTTCCTTCGCTCGTCAACATTGTCCGACCCGGAAGTTCGAGGGAGTCCGGATAAGACATGCCACCTTCGGCATAGATGTAGACGTGCCCGCTCGCCGAGGTCCGCTCAATCTTCTTTGGCCCTTTCAGGTAGGCCAATTCTTCCTGT
This sequence comes from Exiguobacterium sp. SH3S1, assembly GCF_004337105.1. Lineage (NCBI taxonomy): Bacteria > Bacillati > Bacillota > Bacilli > Caryophanales > Exiguobacterium > Exiguobacterium sp. SH3S1. Next base: position 12,010 of record NZ_SJUW01000010.1, read on the forward strand.
TCGTTCCGACCCGATTTTTTAATCGTATCAATGTCCAAGTAATATTGCTCCGGCGCGGGTCCAAACTGTTCATAGACTTCTTGCACGACTGCTCCGAGCGTTTTAGGCGTCTCTCGTTTCGGTAGCGTCTCTAGCGTCGTCACTCTACTACCAGTCATGATGCCCGCGTTGCGATATGTTGCCGAGAACGTATCAGAAATCTCGACAATATCCTCCGGGAGTTCGAAATCTGCCCCCGGGTGCTTCTCGCTCGTCAGTTCGTGTACGTGGAAGGCCGGTGCAAAGAATCCTGACTCGAGTAACCATTCTTCCGGGTTCGCTTTCCGCGCCCGTTCTGAGTGGTTCAAATCTTCACGTGTCGCGAAGATGAAGATGCGGCGGCGACGTTGCGCGAATCCATAATCGGCCGCATTGATGACGCGCCATTCAACCGTATAGCCTTGGTCGGCGAAAGCACGAAGCATGACGCTGAAGTCACGACCACGTTGTTTGGCCGGAGATTTCATGAGTCGATCCACGTTCTCCAATAGAACGTAAGGTGGTTTCTCCTGCTCGATGATGTTCATGATTTCCCAGAACAGGACGCCCTTCTTCCCTTGGAGTCCTTGCTCGTTCTTCAAGCTGCGCGACACGCTATAGTCTTGGCACGGGAAGCCACCGACCAACAGATGGTGTGGCCCGGCCTCCATCCAAGACAAAGCGATATCCTCATTCATATGCATGCCTCGCCCTTTAAAACGTTCGGCGTAGCAATCGAAGGCCGGTTGACTCTTCGTCGCCGGTTCCCATTGATTGCCCCAAACTACATCGAATTTGTCCGATGTAGGCTCGGCATTCACGTCTTTAATTCCTTCAAGTGCGATGCGGAAACCTCCTACACCAGCAAATAACTCAACTACTTTAATCAATGGGAACACCCTTTCGTATTTTCTATCTTAAATTTACTCTATTTTTTATATTTACTCAATGGAATTAGTGTATCACGAACAGTGAAATCGATCAACCGATACGCTATAATGGTTATAAATGTAAATTTCAGGAGGTCTTTTTTTGCGCTACGAAACGATACAAGAGCTTATGGATAAAGCGAGAGAGGCTGAGGGGAAGACTTTCGGCGAAATCGACACGACCGGACGCATCAAGAACGTTCGGTCGAAAGGCGCCCTCGGACATATCATCGAGGAGAGCCACTTCGGATACCCAATCAACTCGGATGCACGACCTGACTTCGAGGAGCTCGGCATCGAGTTGAAGGTCACACCTTTCAAGAAAAATAAGAACGGTACATATTCATCAAAAGAACGGCTTGTTTTGAACATGATCGACTATCATAACGAGCACGGATATTCATTCGAGACATCGAGCTTCTTATCAAAAGCCACGAGCATGCTCATCATGCTTTATCAATATGAGCCGGACATCCCCATCGACGACTATCGCATCTATAAGGCGTTCTTGAACGAGTTCTCCGAAGAAGATTTAGATGTGATGCGTCAAGATTGGGAGACGATTGTCGCAAAAATCAGACGTGGGGAGGCCCACTTGATTTCCGAGGCCGATACGATGTACTTGTCTGCTTGCACGAAGGGAGCGAACGGCTCTGTTGTCCGCAGCCAGCCATTCTCAGAGCAACCCGCAAAACCGCGCGCCTTTTCTCTCAAACCCTCTTATATGTCGGGACTCGTCCGCAAGTACTTGACCCCAGAGCTGATGGAATCGATTGCCTCGCACGGGGAGTTGAAAGAGATGTCCCTCGAACAACTACTCGAGGCAAAACTCTCCCCTCATTACGGGAAGACGATACCCGAACTGTGCGAAGAGACGGGTATCCCATATAACACGGGCAACAAAGCGATGATTCCGCGAGTCATGGCAAAACTCTTAGGGGTTCGCAAGACAGATTTATCTAGCATCGAGGAGTTCGCAAAGGCTAACATCAAGTTCAAGACAATTGCTCGAGAATCGGACGGCAAGATTCGGGAACACATGTCATTCGGAAAAGTCGGTTTCGACGATTTATCTCGAGACGAATGGGAAGAATCCGACCTATACGACACGTTCGCCGAACAGAAATACCTCTTCCTCGTCTTCCGATATGATGAGGAATATGTGCCCAAACAAAAACGTATCCCTCGTTTCGAAGGGATACGCCTTTGGAACATGCCGCTCGACACGGTCGATGGTGAATTGAAGTCAATGTGGCTAGAGGCTAAACACATTGTTCACACTGGAGTGAAACTGACCCCTACAGGTAAGCGAGTTAAAAACAACCTTCCCGGTCCAAAATTCAATCGTGTGGCACACGTCCGCTCAAAAGCTCTCAATGGAAAAGATAAAGTTCGACTCCCGGACGGTCAATGGATCACGAAGCAATCGTTTTGGTTGGATAAAAATTATATCCAACAGATTCTAGACGCTTAACATGAGTACCTCCTTCCCTCAAGTGGAATCTTCTCATTAGAGGGAGGTGAAGGGCATGGCCAGAAATGTACCAAGGGCGTCGAGTCCGGCCGTCTTTAAAACGATGAGCGGGAATCGCGGGAAAGACACGAAGATGGAAGTGAAAGTCCGGAAGGCTTTATGGGCGGCCGGATATCGTTATCGAAAGAACAACCGGAAGCTATATGGGACACCCGACATCTCGTTCCCCGGGCTTCATGTCGTGATTTTTCTGGACTCCTGCTACTGGCATGGCTGTCCCCTTCACTTCAAACTACCGAAGACCAACGCCGAGTTCTGGCGCCAAAAGATTGGACGTAATATCGAGCGAGATGCTGACGTCACACGACATTATGTAGAAGAAGGTTGGATCATCCTCCGGTTTTGGGAGCACCAGGTCAATGAAGATTTTGATCACGTGATCTACACCATCACTCATTTCGTCGATATGGCCAAAAACAATCGACATAGACCAAGTGGTTGATGCTTCAAACGCATCAGTCTAAATCCTCGTCAAACAATGGTTCATCATAGGTCTCTATCGCATCATCGACAATCTGGTTCGTGTAGAATTCCTCTACGCGGCCTCTTTTTTCGCCATTTTCGTTCAAATACTCAGCAATCCTAAACGTCTCAGGCGCCTCGAGTCCGATGATGACGATTGGTACGGTTAGTTGCGTGTTCAACGGCTTCAAATGGTGGATGTACTTCTCAAACGTCCCGATGGCGTTGTCGAAGTTCCCTGCACGCTGAAGTCGTTGGGTCGCGCAGATGATCACGCCAACCCTTGTTTGGATCGCTTTTTCTACATGGTTCAGTTCGCTTGCAATGACCGGTTTCAACAGATTCCAGGCAATCGTACCCGAATGGTTGAATCCGACCTCTAGCGAAATATTGTCTTTGGCAAAATCGAGGCGCCACACATTCTCGGAATAGTCACGGTCTTGAAATATCGGACTCTCACTCGCCCATCCCCTTTTTAAAAACTCTGATTTGAACAGCTCATTCAAGGCCTTGGATAGACTTTTGTTCTTGCTCGCGTACTTCTCCTCGAATTTCTTGATGATTGCATCATCACTGATCGACTGGATGATGTCATGAATTTCTGACCAGATTTCCGTGAATGCCGCATCATTTTTTAGAATGGTTTCTCCAAATCGATGTGAATGGATTCTATATTTCAATTGATTCACTCTTCTCTGTTAGTAATTGATAATGACATGCCTCATGGCGAGAATGACATGCTTCTCTTCATTCAAATCGAACTCTCGACCCTGCTAATAACTTTATCAGGATACATGATTGAAAACAAAAGCACATTTGATTTGTAATCGCTTTCTTTGCCTTTATCAAGCCTTTTATCCATTTAACGTTGATGAATCAACCTTTTAGGCAGCATGCATACGTCTTGACAATTTCGTCTGGTTATATGAAATTAGTATTACATTATAATTATTCTAGTAGAGATACAATTCCGCTAGAGTAAAAACCCAAGGAGGACATACCCCATGTCATTAATCGGCAAAGAAATCTTACCATTCACAGCACAAGCGTTCCAAACAGGAGAATTCCTCGAAGTATCAGACAACAACCTTAAAGGTCAATGGAGCGTCGTTTGCTTCTACCCGGCTGACTTCACATTCGTCTGCCCGACTGAACTTGAAGACCTTCAAAATGAGTACGCGACATTGAAAGACCTCGGCGTCGAAGTCTACTCAGTGTCTACAGACACACACTTCACGCATAAAGCTTGGCACGAAACGTCAGAGAAAATCGGTAAGATCGAATACATCATGATCGGCGACCCGTCACACACGATCTCACGCAACTTTGACGTCTTGAACGAAGAAGATGGCCTTGCTGACCGCGGTACGTTCATCATCGACCCAGACGGCGTCATCCAAACTGTTGAAATCAACGCTGGCGGCATCGGCCGTGACGCGAGCACGCTCGTCAACAAAGTCAAAGCAGCACAATACGTCCGCAACAACCCAGGCGAAGTTTGCCCAGCGAAATGGGAAGAAGGCTCAGCGACACTTCGTCCAAGCCTCGATCTCGTTGGCAAGTTGTAAGGAGCGGATTCCATGTTAGAAGCAGATATTAAACAACAACTAGATCAATACTTGCAGCTCATGGAGGGCGACGTCGTCCTCCGTGTGAGCGCTGGCGACGACGCCGTCTCAACCGAGATGCTCGACCTCGTCAACGAGCTCGCAAGCATGTCGTCACGTATCTCCGTCGAAAACGTCACGCTCGAACGCACACCGAGCTTCAGCGTGAACCGTCCGTCTGAAGAGACGGGCATCGTCTTCGCCGGAATCCCGCTCGGTCATGAGTTCACGTCACTCGTCCTCGCGTTGCTCCAAGTGAGCGGCCGGGCGCCGAAAGTCGACGCAGATGCGATCAAGCAGATCCAAAACATCCAAGGCACGTACCACTTCGAGTCGTACATCAGCCTCAGCTGCCATAACTGTCCGGACGTCGTCCAAGCACTTAACGTCATGAGCGTGCTCAACCCGAACATCTCACACACGATGATCGACGGCGGCGCGTTCAAGGCAGAAGTCGAAGCGAAAGAAATCATGGCCGTCCCGACCGTCTTCTTGAACGGAGAAGCGTTCGGTAACGGACGGATGTCGCTTGAAGAGATCTTGGCGAAACTCGGCACAGGTCCTGACGCTTCGGCGTTCGAAGACAAAGAAGCGTATGACGTCCTCGTCATCGGTGGCGGTCCGGCTGGTGCAAGTGCGGCCGTTTACGCGGCTCGTAAAGGCATTCGTACCGGCATCGTCGCTGAACGCTTCGGTGGTCAAGTGATGGACACGATGGGCATCGAGAACTTCATCGGCACGTCGTACACGGAAGGTCCAAAACTCGTCGCGAGCTTAGAGGAACACGTGAAAGCATATGGCGTCGACGTCATGAATCTTCAACGCGCGAAGCGCCTTGAGAAGAAAGACCTCGTCGAAGTCGAACTTGAAAACGGCGCGATCCTGAAGAGTAAGAGTGTCATCTTGTCGACAGGGGCACGCTGGCGCAACGTCAACGTCCCAGGCGAAGCCGAGTTTAAAAACAAAGGTGTCGCCTACTGCCCACACTGTGACGGTCCACTCTTCGAAGGCAAGCGTGTCGCGGTCATCGGCGGCGGTAACTCTGGCGTCGAGGCGGCAATCGACCTCGCCGGCATCGTCAAGCACGTCACGGTACTCGAGTTCGCATCTGAACTGAAGGCCGACCAAGTACTTCAAAACCGTCTTCACAGTCTCCCGAACGTGACCGTCGTCACGAACGCCCAGACGACTGAAATCACAGGTACGGACAAAGTGAACGGGATCTCGTACATGTCTCGTGAGACGAACGAAACGCATCACGTCGAACTTGAAGGCGTCTTCGTCCAGATCGGCCTCGTCCCGAACACGGACTGGCTCGATACGGTTGAACGCAACAACTTCGGAGAGGTTATCGTCGACCATCATGGTTCGACGAACATCTCAGGCGTGTTCGCGGCAGGCGACTGCACGAACAGTGCCTACAAACAGATCATCATCTCGATGGGCTCTGGTGCGACAGCCGCACTCGGTGCTTTCGATTACATGATTCGCAACTAATAGGAAACGCGTCCTCACATTAGAGGACGCGTTTTTATAATGTCTCCCGAATCTGGTAGAAACAAGACGTAGTCTCCCGAATCAATTTCAAACAAATATGCACGGTTTGGCTGGAATGGGTTCCATCCCTCGTTCACCACCCCAACATCGTTCAAATACTTTACGTTCTCGTGCTGATTCTTTAATTCCAATTCCGCATCGAGCACTGAGTAGCTTGGTAACCCGAAATAGATCGCACCAGCAATCAATACTGAGATTAAGCCCCCTCTCCTAATCCGATGACGTTGATCCAAATTTTCCATTCCAATCAACGTCACAACAATCATGCTGATCGCCATTCCGAACGCCGCCGAATTCCCGTACCAAGCCTCATTGACGAACATCATTCCCCCAATCGTCAATATTCCAAGTATCCACCACCACTTCATCTCCATCACCCCACTTCAATTATCCCAAAAACAGGAAAATAGGCAACGTCATTTTGATTTACTCTAACCGATTCAAACGTTTCATTCCCCGGGAAAGTGGAATAGCCGACAAGAGAACGGATTTTGAATGATGAGGCATTTTATGAACATTCCGACCATCAAACTACACGACGGTTACGAGATGCCGGCTATCGGACTCGGCACCGTCTTCTTACGAGGTGAGGCCGGTGTCGACGCCATCACGAGCGCGATCCGTAACGGTTATCGTCTCATCGACTCAGCGATTCGCTACGATAACGAAGGCGCGCTCGGGGAAGCAGTCCGGCAGTCCGGTATCCCGCGTGAGCAGTTATTTTTGACGTCGAAACTGCGTGGTCAATATTTCGATTATGATGAGGCCATCAATATGATTCAAGAGTCGCTCTACCGGGCCAACCTCGACTATTGGGACTTATTTTTACTCCACTGGCCGAACCCGAAGCAAGATAAATACGTCGAGGCATGACGCGCGCTCATCCAAGCGAAAAAGAACGGATGGATCCGCTCGATCGGCGTCTCGAACTTCATGCCTGAGCATCTCGATCGCTTGATCGAAGAGACGGGTGAGACACCGGTCATCAACCAAATCGAGCTCCATCCCTACTTCTCCCAAGTCGAGCAACGTCAAGCCGACAAAGAGCGAGATATCGTCACTGAGGCGTGGAGTCCGCTCAGCCGGGCCCGGACCGTCATCCATGATGAGACGATCACCGAGCTCGCCAACCAAAAAGGCAAGACCGTGCCGCAGGTCATCCTGCGTTGGCACATCCAGCTTGGCGTCATCCCGCTCCCGCGTTCGTCGAGCGAGCTACACCAACAAGAAAATCTCGCCATCTTCAACTTCGAGTTGACCGAAGACGAGATGGAGACCATCAATGCGTTGACGAAACCGGATGGCCGCATCGACAATCAAGACCCGAGAGAGTATGAAGAGTTTTAACAAAACAGGATTGAGCGTGCGCTCAATCCTGTTTTTCTATATATTCGAACTAAACCACTCAAAGGAGAATCTTATGCTATCACAACAACGAAAAAACATGATTGTCATCCTGAAACGAGAGGTAGTTCCTTATTTACGGTCGCATCAATTCAAAGGCTCGTTTCCTCACTTTCGGCGCGTTCAATCAGACCAGATGGATTTAGTCACCTTTCAATTCAATCGTCATGGTGGCTCGTTCACTGTCGTGTTGGCTCAAGCCCCGGCCACTGTTTTTCTGACACCTTGGGGAGAACAAATCAGCCCACAAAAAATGACCGCCCACGATGTCGACGTCGACGCGCGACGAAGACTAGGCAGTCATTCTCCATATGAAGACGGTATTTGGTTCTCTTACGAATCAGCTCAGTTGGAACAAGACTATATACGCGTGGCGCACCAAGTCATTGATTCGTTTAAACAATACTATTCACGTTGGGCGAAAAATTAATTAAAACGCCGGGATCGCCGTTTCGTCGTAATTCTCTTCTAAGAACGCACGGACTTCGTCGCTCGTGAGCGCTTCACCGAGTTTCTGGATCGCTTCATCGTCCTTGTTGTCTTCACGGGCGACGAGCGTGATGGCGAAGTCGTTCTCGACCCCTTCCGTCAAGAGCGCGTCGCTCTTCGGTGTAAGGTTGAGCGGTGCCGCGTACGCCGGCGTCATGAGGACCGCGTCGACGTCGTCATAGGCACGCGCGAGCATGAGAAGGTCGACCTCTTCAAACTTGAGGTTTTTTGGGTTGTCCGTGATGTCCGCTTGCGTGTAGTACGAGCCATTCTTCTCCCCAAGTTTGATCACGTCGTGTTGCGCGAGGAGTGAGAGTGACCGGTCGATGTTCGAGACGTCGTTCGCGATTGCGATCGTCGCGCCTTCTGGGATGTCGTCGATGTTGTCGTACTCTTTCGAGTAGACGCCGTAGTTGGCGAAATAGATCGGTTCGATCGGGACGAGGTTGGCGTCATTGCTGCGGTTGAACTCTTCCATGTACGGGACGTGCTGGAAGAAGTTCGCATCGACTTCTTTCGCCGCGAGCGCCGTGTTCGGTTGCACGTTGTCGCCGAGGACGACGATTTCGAGTTCGATGTTGTCTTCCGCGAGCTGGTCTTTCGCGATCTCGAGCATGTCGGTCATCGGCGGGATGAGCGAGGCGACTTTGAGCGTCTGCGGCTCGTTCGTCGGTGCTTCCGTCGTTGTTTCGTTGTCAGTTCCACACGCCGCGAGGACGAGTGTGAGTGAGGCGAAGAGTGCCATTAATTTTTTCATTGATTTTCCTTCTTTCTGTAGGTGATTAGCGTTTATCGATGACCCGGGCCACCGTCGTACCGGTGAACTGAATCAGCTGGACGAAGACGAGCATGATGAAGATCATATACAGCATAAGCTCCGTCTTGAACTGTTGATAGCCGTAGCGGATGGCGAAGTCGCCGATGCCGCCGCCCCCGACCACCCCCATGATGGTCGAGTACGAGATGAAGCTGATGATCGACGTCGTCAGCCCGAGGACGAGTCCGGACCGGGCCTCGACGTATAAGAATTTGAAGATGACGTCTTTGATCGACGCCCCCATCGATACGGCCGCCTCGACGACGCCGCGCGGGACGTCTAGGAGCGACTGTTCGACGAGACGAGAGTAGTGGGCGATGGCGATGATCGCGAGTGGCACGGTCGCTGCCGCCGTCCCAAGCGCCGTTCCGATGATGAGCCGCGTAAATGGAATCAAAAACACGACGAGGAGCAGGAACGGGAACGAGCGGACGATGTTGACGACCAAGTTGAGCACCGAGAAGACGGCCCGATTCTCGAGCAACTGCCCTTTCCGGGACAAGTAGAGCCACGTCCCGAGCGGTAAGCCGACGAGGACGGCGGCGAGGATCGAGACGCCGACCATGATGAACGTCTCACCGATCGAGCGCCAAATCTCGGTCTGATATTGAACGAGCACGTCAGGCATCCGGCTCACCCGCCTTTCGCAACTCGTTGACGAACCAGGCCGGATTATTGTCGATTTCCGGGACACCACGCGGGACGAGACCGAGCGTCTCATACACCGATCCATCCGCCATGACGGTCACGCGGTCACACACTTGCTTGATGACGTCCATCTCGTGGGTGACGATGACGATCGTGACACCGAGCGCCTCGTTGATCGACTTCAGCACGCCGAGGATCTCGGCCGTCGTGTTCGGGTCGAGCGACGAAGTCGGCTCGTCACACAACAAGACGTGCGGTTCGTTCGCGAGCGCCCGGGCGATGGCGACGCGTTGCTTTTGCCCGCCACTCAGCTGGGCCGGGTACTTGTCCTTGAACGACTCGAGTCCGACGAAGCGGAGGCATTCGAGCACCCGTTCCTCGTGCTTCGCTTTTGGTCGCCCGGCCAGTTTGAGCGGGGCGACCACGTTGTCATATACCGTCTTGTTGCCGACGAGGTTGAACTGTTGAAAGATCATCCCGATGACGTGTCGCTGTTCGCGAAGTTGTCGGCTCGATAGACTCGTCAGTTCGTTCCCATCGACCGTGACCGTCCCTGCGTCCGGCGTCTCGAGCAAGTTCATCAGGCGCAGCAGCGTCGACTTGCCGGCACCGCTCGCACCGATGATGCCATACATCTCGCCTCGTTCAATCTGGAGCGAGACGTCACGGACCGCCTCGTCACGACCAAACTGTTTGCTTACATTCGTTAACGTGATCATAGACCGTCCCTTTCTTTCATACTGAAAAAGTGGATGATAACCGTTCTTCATTTTAGCGAACTAAAGAGCAATTGTCAGTTGAGGCGGCTCATCAAAATGGTTCGGTTTGAGCTTGAAGTACGTTTTACTTCACTTTAAGCCTTCTAGACACTTATAATAAAATTAATAAATACCACAGGGGGTATGTGAATGACTACCGAAATACTATTGACCTTCGCTGTCTTGGCGCTAGCGATCGTCTTATTCGTCACCGATAAACTCCGGACCGACCTCGTCGCCGTCTTGATCATGGTCATCTTGCCATGGACCGGTGTCATCACGGCTAATGAGGCATTTTCTGGATTCGCATCAAACGCTGTCATTTCTGTCATCGGGGTTATGTTGATCGGTTACGGGGTCGAACGTTCCGGCATCATGACCGTCGTCGCAGAGTTTATCACGAAACGAGTCGGGGTCAAAGAGAAGAACGTCATGGCAACGACATCGACAACCGTAGGACTCATCTCGGCGTTCATGCAAAACATCGGCGCGGCCGCCTTATTTTTACCGGCCTTGAAGCGGATCAGTAAAAATGCCAACATCCCGGCTTCCAAGCTGATCATGCCGATGGGGTTTGCCGCCATTCTCGGAGGAACGTTGACGATGGTCGCTTCGGGTCCGCTCATCATCTTGAACGACTTGTTGACCGAGTCCGGGTTTGACGCTTTAAACTTGTTCGCTGTCACACCAATCGGTCTCGTTTTGCTCGCGACCGGCATCCTCTACTTCTACTTCGCGGGCGGCCTCGTCTTGCCGAAAGCGTCCGGGGAAACGCAGACGACGAGTGCTTCTTTCATGGAAGAAACGCATCAATTGACGACCGACATCCATGAGCTCGACGTCAACGCTCGCCTTGCCGGACAAACGATTGAACAACTCGATATTTGGTCGACGTATGGGATCAACATTCTCGCACTTCGCGAAGGTGAGAGCCACGTCTATGGCCCTTGGCGCAAGACTCGCCTCGCCATCGGGCAGACGCTCGCCACCCTCGGAACGGACGAGGCGATCAGTCGCTTCGCGGCCGATTATGAACTGACCATCAAATCTGAACTTGAATACTTCGCTTCGCTTGAAAATGAAGACGAGAGCGGGTTCGCTGAGATCATCATCCCGCCGACGTCGCCGTTCATCGGGAAGACGCTCCGCGATATTGGCTTCAGAAAAAATTTCCGACTTGAGCCGCTTGCCATCGTCGGAAGCGACGGTACGCAGACAAAACTGGAAAACGTCCCGTTCGAAGCCGGCATGCAACTCGTCGTCTACGGCAGCTGGAAAGATTTGATCAATTTGCGGAACGGTCGCGAAGTCGCGATTTTAAGCGATGTGAAAGCACCCGAACTCGCGCCGCAGCAAAACAAGAAAAAGCCAGCCTTGTTTTCAATCATCGTCGCCCTCGGTCTCGTCTTTCTCGGTTTTCCACTGTCGCTCAGCTTCTTTACGGGAGCCCTGCTGATGATTTTACTCGGTGTCATCCCGAAAGATGAGATTTACCCAGCCATTGACTGGAAGACCGTGTTCTTACTAGCCGGGCTCATCCCGCTCGGTATAGCCTTTGAAAAGAGTGGCGCTGCCGCTTATACGGCGGATGCCATCGTCAATCTCGTTGGCGGGTGGAGCACGCTCGCAATTCTATTCATCATCGGGATCATCACGATGTTCTTCTCACTCTTCATGTCAAACGTGGCAGCGACCGTCTTGCTCGTCCCGCTCGTTCTGATGATGGCCGATACGTTCAACATCGATCCGATCGGTCTCGCGCTACTTGTCGCGGTATCGGCTTCGAACTCGTTCATTTTACCGACCCATCAAGTCAACGCCTTCATCATGGGACCGGGTGGTTACCGCAACGCGGACTATATGAAGGCCGGAGGAGTCATGAGCCTCCTCTTCCTTGTTGTCTCGGTTATGATGATTTACGTATTATATATGTAACATTCCAAAAGGCAGAAAGCGCGATCGCGCTTTCTGCCTTTTGTGCACTCAAATCGGGTGACGCTTGAAATGGTCGGCGATATGAGACCGCATCGCGTCACGGTTCTCAGCGAAGATACGATGTCGGTGTCCGTTTCCGCCTGACGGATGCGGAAACCCGCTCACGACACGTTCTGGTGCGACGAGTCCTCGAGCGACGAGCGTCTCGACGGCCCGACGCACGTTGACACCCATCGGTAAAATGAGCGCATCTTCGAGGACGGCCATCTCGTCGGCGAAACTTCCCTCGACGTATGAACGGAACAGCTCCGTTCTTAACATGTCCGGACTCGAACCGTTATAGTTCTTGCCTTTATAGAAGACCGGATAAGGCAACACAGCGGTGTTCTGCACGAGATGGTTCGCCTCACCGAACAAGTCGAGCGTCGATTCGATTTGGAGATGGTGATGCAAGTCCAAGTCGTCGAGCATCGTCACCAAGTTCTTCCGAATCGGCCCTGAGAAGCTGCCGCGCTGTTTGACGGCCTGGAGCGCTGCTTCATCCGAGGCGTCAGCCAAGTCGCGGATCGCCTCGAACGACTGTCGCATTTGATAGAGACCCGGCGTGATGCCAGCAATGACGATTTTAGCATTCGGATTGATGTATTCGAACGGGGCATAATAAATGGTCAATTGCTTCTTCGGGTCTTCCTCGAGAAGGAACATCTCGCTCTTCAACGTCGTTTCGTCCATATCAGGAAGCTCAATGATTTTCTGTTTATAGGCTTGAAACAGGTCGGTGCGTGTCGGCACGATTCATCCCCCTTTCGTGTTCTGTCTCATACTGTTTCCCGAAATCTATATGTGAAAAAAGTTCATGAAAGCGACAAGATTCCGCCGTTAGTTAAGCGTTTTCATTCCCTTTTTTATGCTATTCTTTTCTTATCGGTTTGGTAATTACATATCTTTAATTACCTATAATTAGGATGGGGAGCGTGAGATAAAGTGAAAGCAGTCGTAGTCAATTCATCTAACAAAGCGAATATCGAAGTGGTTGAAAAGGAGTTGCGCCCACTAAATTCTGGAGAGGCGCTTGTCGACGTCGAGTATTGTGGCGTATGTCACACGGACCTACACGTTGCCGCGGGAGATTTCGGTGATGTCCAAGGCCGCGTACTCGGACACGAAGGCATCGGGATCGTTTCAAAAATTGCTGACGACGTAACGAGTTTGAAAGTCGGAGACCGCGTCAGTATCGCCTGGATGTATCATGCCTGCGGGCGTTGTGAGTACTGTACGACCGGACGCGAAACGTTCTGCCGCCACGTACAAAACGCTGGATATAGCGTTGATGGCGGGATGGCCGAGCAAAGTATCGTAATGGCCGATTTCACTGTCAAAGTACCAGACGGACTCGATCCGGCACAAGCTTCGAGTATCACGTGTGCCGGTGTCACGACGTATAAAGCCATTAAAGTGGCTGACGTGAAGCCAGGTCAAATCGTTGTTATCTATGGATGCGGTGGTCTTGGTAACCTGGCAATTCAGTACGCCAAACACGTGTTCAATGCGTACGTCGTCGCAGTCGACATCAATGACGACAAACTCAAACTCGCTAAAGACAGCGGCGCCGATATGATCATCAATCCAGTGACAGAGGGCGCTGCGGACAAAATCATCCAAGAGCAACTCGGGGGCGCACATGCTGCGGTCGTCACGGCCGTTTCAAAAGTAGCCTTCAACTCTGCGGTCGACGCTGTAAGAGCGTGTGGAAAAGTTGTCGCGGTCGGACTTCCGTCTGAAACAATGGATTTGAATATCCCACGTCTCGTCCTCGATGGCATCGAAGTCGTCGGATCACTCGTCGGTACACGTAAAGACTTAGAAGAGGCTTTCCAATTCGGGGCCGAAGGAAAGGTCGTACCGGTCGTCCAGAAACGTTGCCTCCACGAAGTCCAAGATATTTTCGAAGAGATGGAACAAGGTAAAATTCAAGGACGAATGGTCATCGATTTCAAAAATAAAGAATGCCAGTAAAAAAACGAGGCCATTTGGTCTCGTTTTTTTTACTGGCGTCTAAACCGGGTCATCGTATGACATGATCATCTGTTCAGTTGAAATTGAGATACTAGCGCATTGACGCGCCCTATCCGCTTTTGTATAGTTAGGAACGACAAAACAGAATAGGAGTGACCAATTTGACTCCATACGAACAACTTACGCCAACGCACCTTTTGGATTTGCTCGGTGAGCGCCACGATCAAATCCGACGCATTAGCGAACGGGCATGGAACGAACAACATGATATTTACATCTCCAACTCGGAATGGTACATCCTCGCCCGCATCTACCGAAAGAATCCGACCATCTCCGAAGTGACACGGAACGTCCATGTGTCACGCCAGGCGATCCATAAACTGATCAAGAACTTGAAGACAAAAGAGCTCGTCACGGTGACCGACCATCCGACGAGCCGAAAAGACAAATGCATTCAGCTGACCGACCTCGGTATCCGCTGTTATGAACAAAACGAGGCGCTAAAAGCCGATCTCGAACAAAAAATTGCCACGACACTCGGCGACGATGCGTTTAATCAATTGCAGACGTTGCTCCAAACCGACTGGAAACTGTGATCTCTTCTCATTATAAGAAGAGGTTTTTTCCGTCTGTGCGGCCTTCAATGTCAACCGGGTTGACAATTTACATCAATTACCTCTATAATGGATATTAGGAAGAGGTGATCGATTTGTTCAAAATTGATGATTTAATCATCTATTCGACCCACGGAGTTTGTCGCATTGACGAAATTTCCGATATGACGGTCGCAGGTGAGACGAAGTCGTACTATACGCTCCATCCAATCAACAACGCGCAGAAGCTACAGATCAGTATTCCGGTCGATAGTGACAAAGTCATGATGTTGACACTCTTGGAAGCTAAAGAAGCAAAAGAGATCCTCGAATCGTTCCGCTCTCCTGGTGTCGAATGGAATCCCCATCCGAATAACCGGAACCGCGAATTCTTGCATGTCGTTCATTCGGGCAACCGTCACGATATCGCTCAAGTCATCAACACGCTTGCTCGGAGACAAACCGAAGCAGTTTCGTTGAACAAAAAGTTATATGAACAGGATCGTAAGATTTTAGAAAACGCTAAAACGATTCTTGTGAAAGAACTTTCACTCGCGCTTCATTTGTCGGAAGAAGTCATCGATCAACAGATTGCCGCTTATTTGAGCGCTGAACCTGTTGCCGCCACTTGATTGGACCCTTCTATATGAAGCGGTCTTTTTTTATTGTCTGAACGCCTGTAACACTTGTTCCTTCAACGGTTGGAAGCTCATCCCTAAGTTCCCGTGGTACATAAAATGCTTCGAGCATAGCACCGTCCCGATTCCACCGTCACGGTATGTAAATGGAATCGGGCCTTTTGCAATCCAGTCGCAGAGTCGAAGGTTTCGATTGAATGTCTGACGTGGAACCATATGCTCCTCTTCAAGCAAACCGAGCAGTTCGCCGAGTGCCTGTTTGCTATGGACAATAATTACTTTCGGTCGATAGGTGAATAACAATTCTCGGAACACTCGATTCCCATACTGAATCAAGTCAGGATTTACGCCAAGCAAATCTTTCGCTCGTCTCGTCGGATAGGCGTTCATATTCGTCTCAATCACTTCAACTTCTCCATTCGCCCTCAGCTCTAAATCTTCGACAAATTTATTCAAGCCGATCCGCGTGCGTGATAAGTCCGTCTTCCCTTGCGAACGGCGAATCGTCTTCACGCGCTCCAAAAACTGCTCTCGATGACAAAATGTATCGATATACTCTTCAGCACTTGCAAAGTCGTCCTTATGCATCGGCGTCGCTGGATTGATGCCAACGATGAAGACGTTACCTTTTGAACTCGGGGATTTACTGACGAACGGTCGGAAATAGTAGGGATGGGGCTCACGTTCGACCCAACTTTTTAACATTTCAACTGAATACATGCCCCGGTCTCCTCTCAATCAGTCTGTAAAGTCACATCTTCAGCTAATCCCGTATTGTTAATCTTGTTGTACTGGTCATAAGCTTCCGTCACTTCGTTCAAGTCTTCTGGATCAATCAAAAATGTTTGAGTCCCTTGCTCAATCAGCAAAAGCGGCTGCCCTTTGAACTTTACTTCATCCAAGATCTCGGATGCGTCTCGAACGATCACTGTCTCCGTTGTTGGCGTGAGGCACCGGACTTCTGTATGATCTAGCCACTCCAATATTTCTGTGACTTCCGACTCGATATCAAACAATATGGCGACCAAAACATAATGATCCCCTTGTTTCATCAGGACAGCATAGCAATCACCCATTTGGACGCATTCCGTCTTCGCCGTCTCCATATAGTCTTCGTAATGAGGGAGGACACAATACTCGTAACTGTCCGGATATTTTCGCAGGTGTTCGAGATAAGCACCATACTTTTTTCTTTCCCACTGTGTAAGCTTGATTTTATCCATCCTCTACCTCCTACATGATGGTATTCACCTTTTATTTATAACCAATATATGGTTTTTAATGTTGCAATTCAAAAGAAAAAGCGAGAATATTTTCGCATTCTCGCTTCAACCGATTCAATTGTGCACGACACCCTTTTCTTTCAAGCCGAGCGCCATTGCCGTCGATTCGTGGATCGTCTTGAACAGCTCAGGATGGTCTGAGAGCGAGACGCCATACGATGGCACCATTTGCTTGATCTTCGGCTCCCATTCCGGCAACTGCTCAGGGAAGCACTGCTCGAGCACTTTCAACATGACGTGGACGGCAGTCGACGCACCAGGTGACGCGCCGAGGAGCGCCGCGACCGAACCGTCTTCCGCACTGACGACTTCTGTCCCGAATTGGAGCGTGCCTTTGCCTGCTGGCGTGTCTTTGATGACTTGCACACGCTGACCAGCGGCGACGATTTCCCAATCCTCGTTTTTCGCGGTCGGGATGAACTCACGGAGCTCGTCCATCCGCTTGTCGTGCGACAAGAGCACTTGCTCGATCAAATATTTCGTGAGCGGCATCTCTTTCGCCCCGGCCGCAAGCATCGTCACGACGTTGTACGGTTTGACCGATTGGATGAGGTCGAGGTTCGAGCCTGTCTTCAAGAACTTCGGCGTAAAGCCGGCGAACGGTCCGAACAAGAGCTCTTTCTGTCCATCGATGTAACGTGTATCAAGATGCGGCACCGACATCGGCGGCGCGCCGACTTTCGCCTTACCGTATACTTTGGCGTGGTGCTGCTCGATAACGTCACGGTTTTTACAGACGAGGAACAACCCGCTCACCGGGAATCCGCCGATATGCTTCGACTCCGGGATACCCGTCTTTTGCAACAGCGGCAAGCTGCCGCCACCGCCGCCGATAAAGAGGAACGGCGCCGTATGCGTCTCGATCGTATTCGCCTCGATGTCCTTCACTTTCACTTCCCATAGCCCGTCTGGCAACCGTGTCACGTCCTCGACGCTATGCTTGTAGTTGACCTCGACATCATAATTCGTCAAATGGTCAAACAGCACCCGCGTCAGCGCGCCAAAGTTGACGTCCGTCCCTGAGTCAATTTTCGTCGCGGCAATCGGCTCATCGATCGTGCGACCTTCCATGACGATCGGCATCCATTCGCGCAACTGCTCCGGATCGTCCGATAAGACCATACCATCGAACAACGGATTATTTGTTAGCGCTTCCAAACGTTTCTTCAAGAAGCGGATATCTTTCTCCCCTTGGACCATGCTCATATGTGGGATCGAGCGGATAAAGTCTTCCGGTTGTTGAATCAATCCTTTGTTCACCAGATGCGCCCAAAACTGGCGCGAGATTTGGAACTGCTCGTTGACGTTAATCGCTTTTGAGATGTCGAGCGTGCCGTCCGAATTCTCGGTCGTATAGTTCAACTCGCAGAGGGCGGCATGCCCCGTTCCTGCGTTATTCCACTCGTTCGAGCTCTCTTCCCCTGCGCTTGCGAGCTTCTCGAACACTTTGACTTCCCACTCCGGTACGAGCTCTTTAAAGAGCGACCCGAGCGTCGCGCTCATAATTCCCGCACCAATCAAAATGACGTCTGTTCTCTTTTGGACACTGCTCATGAAAACCCCATCCTTCTCCCCTGAATTTGTGTATGAAACGACTCAGTAAATCCCCATTCGCCGATCGTTTCTTTGTAATCGTTATACTGATTATAACGCTTTTGTGATGAAAGATAAGGGTTAAGTAGTGAAAATAGAGATGAAACTTTTAGAAGGAGAAATAGACCATGAAGCGGGGCATCAGTTTTAAAATACCAAACAAGTATGGAACCTATTTAAAAGAAATATTGGAACCTATCGATTTGATTCGTTACAGGTGGTTCATTGGCGGTGAAGAATCTTACACGGTAAGGGATGACGAGTTAAGTGAGCTGTTATTCCATGAACCGACTGTGATGGATGGAGAAGCGCTTGGCGATTTAATCAGCCAAGACCAACACTATCTCATCTTTTTGAATCTAAAAGCTTTTTCAGCCGGACCGGTGACGGAGGTCGAAACGTATGAGGCATTCCTCGACAGCCCTTGCGAATTTGCCCTATTGATTGTCGACAGCACGTTCGTCGACATCTATTGTAAAAATCAACGAATCATTGAATCATTTTATGACCATGCGCTCTCATGTGAATTCAAAGAAGTCGCCTACCTGACCGATGCCAACGATATGAGAACAACATTAACAATTTGGTAAAATACGCTCACCTAAAATGATCAAGGAGGAATCTCATGCCAACCATATATCTCGTCCGTCATTGCTCGGCCACCGGTCAAGAGCCGGACGCTCCGCTCACGGAAGCCGGTCAAATCCAGGCGATCGTCTTGCGCGATTTTTTCGAAGACGTCCCGATCGAGCGCATCATCTCAAGCGATTACGCCCGGGCCGTCGCTTCAATCACACCTGTCGCTAAAGCACGTAACTTAACGATCGAACAGGAACCGAAGCTTCGTGAGCGCATCCTCTCGCTCGAACCACGGGCTGATTGGTTCGACCTACTCCGCCACTCGTTCGACGAGCCTTCGTTCAAGTTACCCGAAGCTGAATCGGGCTTAGAGGCAACTGCTCGGATTTTGGACGTCGTCACTCAAATAAACGGTCCGACGATTCTCGTGACACACGGCAATCTGCTCGCGCTCTTATTACAACATGTGGATAACCGGTTTGATTTCGTGACGTGGCGGAATCTTAGTAATCCGGACGTCTATCAGTTGGAAATTGTGGATAACTTTTTTTCAGTCAAACGCGTCTGGTCGGACCCGACCTGTGGATAACGTTATCCACAGAAAAAGCCGTCTCATCACGAGACGGCTTCACTGCTTCACTTTTCCACAAAGAACATCGAGATCGCACCTAGGCCGACGTGCGTGCCGACCGAGACACCCATCTGCATCAGATAGATCTCACCTTCGAAGTCCGATTCGGCTTGGATTTTCACTTTCAAGTTCTCAGCGATTTTCTGGTCCGACGTATAACCGATGATGATGAAGTTCGTGATGTCCTTGTCGTAGCGTTTAATGAACTCGTCCGTGTAGTGCTTGAGCACTTTCCGAGTTCCGCGTTCTTTGGCGACGATGGCACCTTTCCCGTTCTTCATGCTCATGATCGGCTTGACCATCAACAGCTTGCCGATGATCGCGCTCGCGTTCGAGATGCGGCCACTCTTGATCAAATGATCCAAGTCGTCGACCGACAAGAAGTGTTTCACTTTTATTTTATACGCCTCATTGAAGTCGACGAGTTCCTCGAACGTCGCACCCGCTTCACGCATCTGCGCGCTCTTCATAAGTAACCAACCGCTGCCGTGGCTCATCGAACGGGAATCGACAATATGAATCTTCACCGTCGAATCCGGATGCGCCTCTTCAAAATATTCTTTGCCGAGCACGGCCGATTGATACGAACCACTCGTCCCACTCGACATGCAGATACATAAAATTTCGTGATGGCCGGCCGTGACGGCATCTTCCATCAGTTTCAAAAATGTCGCCGGGCTCGGCATCGCCGTCGTCGGAAATTCCGGTAGCGCTTCCAACATTCCGTAAAACTCATCGGGCTGAATATCGACGCGGTCTTCATACGATTTATTGTTCATCGTGATGATGAGTGGAGCTACACCGATATCATATTTTACTAAAATGTCGTCTGATAAATCGCAAGTTGAGTCGGCTAGTAATTTAATCATAATTTCCTCCAAAATGTCTCCTAAGGTGACGGGAATCGTCCTAGTTCACTACGCCGATTAAGACGTCAAGATAGGACACCTTTAGTGTACCAAATATAGGGGGTTTGATGTTTTTTTACTAGGCTCAATGTGCGACTTGTTCATGTTTTTGAATCGATGTGCGAATTCGGGTCGTATACACTACAGGATTCACTATTCCTCACAAGCAAAACAGCATATAATGCTAACACTAAGCTTGTAGCCGTAAGGAGAAGACATGATGCAAAAACGACTTTCTTGGAAGCAGCTGAAATGGTTGGTTCCATTCCTATTGATTGGTCTGATTCTTTATCAGAGCGGGCAAGAACTACAAAACTTATCGCTCGCAGCCGCCTTCTCGGCGTTAGAAAAACTGACAGGATTCGAACAATCCAGCTTAATCCTTCTTGGCTTGCTCGCTGTCCTGACGATGACCGGATACGACTACTTTTTACTCCGCTCATTGAACGTTCATATCCCGGTCCATAAGCTGCTTCGTGCGGCTTGGATCACCAACTCGATGAACGGCATGCTCGGGTTCGGCGGCGTCATCGGCATCGCGCTCAGGACCTCGCTGTATCGTCCGTACACGGATACATTGCGACTGCTCCGGGCTATCGGTTGGATGACACCGACGCTGATCAGCGGACTGTCTCTACTGTCGATCGGGGTCCTCTCCGGCCTATTTCCGGCCACAACGCTGATGTCGACGAAGCAGTGGATTTGGCCCATATTGCTGGCAACGCTAGCCGTCTTGCCACTTTACATCTATATGACCCGCAAACGATCGAACTTGAGCTGGTCGACGTTACTCGGCTACATCGCCACATCATTCGCAGAATGGGTGACAGCAGGACTCGTCGCCTTGTACGCCTTGTATCTCCTCGGCGGGGACGCCCCGGTTGCTAGTATGCTGGGCGTATTCATCGTCGCCACAATCGTCGGGGTCGTTTCACTCGTCCCAGGCGGAGCCGGCTCGTTTGATCTATTGTATTTGGTCGGGATGACGCAGCTCGGCATCAATCAAGAGATCGTGTTGTCGTCCTTGATCGTCTATCGGTTCGTCTACTTCATCGTCCCGTTCATGATTGGTTTGTTTTTAGCAGCGATCGCCTTCGGGGACCAGATCGTCAAACAAATCGAATACAAACCGATCATCGGCTCATCGTATGAAATCGGGACGGTCGTCTGGCGCACCGTTTTGCGGACACTCGCCAAGACCGGTCGGCTCGCCGGCAGTCTGATCGCTTTGATGACGAGTCTCGTCCTCTGGTTTCAAACGCTGCTCCCGAGTGTGGCCCCGCTTTATGTGACATCCGCTTGGATGCAATGGGTCGGGACGCTTTGTCTGTTCGTTGCCGGACTCCTGACGTTAGTGAGCACCTACGGCATGTACATCCGCACGAAACGGGTGCTGTGGATCACGGCTGTGTCGTTCTTCTTCGCGACGCTTGGTATATTCGCACGCGGGTTCAATTTGTTTGAAGCGTTGGTCGTGGTCGGATTTGCCTTGTTCGTTTGGCTGACCCGAAACCAGCACACCCGGTATCGCTCGATCCTGACCATCAGCCGCTTCTTCCGAAACGTGTTGTACGTCAGTCTATATGTCGGGACACATGCAATTTTGCTCCAGTCATTCAGTCAAAGCGACACGATTTTCTTTGAACCGGATCAAGCTGCCCTGTTAAGCGTGAGCGCTGTCATGATATCAGGCCTGCTATTGAGTGTCCTGTTCGTCTTGTTTAACCGTCTGAAGCGTCCCCGTCTTGGTGAGGCGTTCGAACCGGTGCGCTTTGAACGGTTCCAGACGACGCATGCGACATCACACACGTTTGATTTGGCTTACATGAATGACAAGCGCGTCTATTATGGGCCTGATGACAACGCCTGCCTGTTGTTCGCGTTATCTGGTAATCACGCAATCGTTTTAGGAGACATACAAGGTGAGACGAGTGCCGCCTCCGAGCTGTTGATTCAGTTCATTGAGGCGACCGATCATCTCGGCTATGTCCCGTTGTTCTATCAAGCCACACCGAACTGGATGCCGCGCCTGCATGACGCTGGCTTCACGTTTTTCAAGCTCGGCGAAGAGGCGACGATCAATGTCGATACGTTCTCACTGACAGGTAAAAAGCGCGCGAACATGCGCTCCCTAAACAACCAGTTCATAAAAAAAGGCTTTACCGTGGACGTGATCACGCGACCGAACGAGGCGATCATCACCTCGTTAAAAGATATTTCCGAAGAATGGATCGGTAATCGCAGTGAGAAAGGCTTCTCGCTCGGATTTTTCAACGAGCAGTCCCTATCCCATTATCCGATGGCGCTGCTGAAGGACGTCGATGGACAAATTGTCGCCTTCATCACGCTGCTGCGCGGGCATGGTACCGTATCGATTGACTTGATGCGCTCGTGTTGTGACGCCCCGCCCGGCTCAATCGAAATACTGATTCTTCACGTAATCGAGTGGGCGCGGGAGAATGGGTATGCCGATGTCGGGCTCGGAGTCGCCCCACTCGCATCGGTCGGTGAGCATACGTTCGCTTACTGGCCCGAGCGGATCGCGGCGGACATCTTCGAGAACATCAGCTACATTTATCCGTTCAGTGGGTTAAGGCAATTTAAGAACAAGTTCAAACCGACATGGGAAGGCCGCTACTTGGCGTTCCGGCAACGACGGACGCTCCTGCCTTCCTTGTTGCGCACGGCCCGGCTCATCAGTCGAAAAAACGTTCAATGACACGCGAAAGGAGCGCCTCGAAAATGTCGAGACGCTCCTTGTTTGCATTATTTCGTTGTCACACTGACATTATCGATCGTCACATCGTGCGCACCGAGCGGCGAACCGTCCGTGCGTCCAAGCAAGAATTTCAATCCTGTCATATCGGTTTGACCCATCGTGAGCTCAAACTCATACGTTTTCGTCTCAGGTCCGACTTGAACGATTTGGCTCAAGTAACGCGTATACGCCGCGTTCTCGACCGTCACTTCCATGTTGCGCGCGACTGTCGAAGAAGCATCGAAACGGACGACATACGTCTGTCCCTGGTGCAGTTCAAGACCGCCTTGCTCAAGCAAGACGCTCCAAGGTTCCTGTCCTTCTTGCCCGATCGAGATTTGAGCGGCTTCGTTCACCGCTTCAACCGCGGCTTGCGCATCGAAGTGCACGTAAGAGCCCCAATGTGTCAACCCGTCCGTGAACGATCCGTTCTTCAGCGGAGACGGGTCGATCGCGATCGGTGTCACATCGAACAGTTTGACGTCGTCAAGCTCAATCGAGCCTTTCGCCGAGCCGAGCACGAACTGGAGCTGGCTCAACAGGTCTGTCGCTTGTCCCATCGTGAACGGGATCTCGATCGTTTCAAACTCGCGCGTCAACGCGACGTCTTGAAGCGGGAGATACGTGTTGCCGTCGGCTCCATTCAAACCGACTTGAAGTGCTTTGATGCGTTCCGCTCTCGCTTTAAAGCGCAACACGTAGTCATGACCTTCCGTCAATTGAATCCCGTTTTGGACGAGCGTTGCCGGTTCGCCCTTTTTCGGGTTCGTCACGAACTTGAAGTGACGCAACTTCTCGTCAACTGTAGCCGTCCCTTTCGTTGCGCCCGGGTCGAACTGCCAGTATGTCAAGCGGTCCATCGCGCCTTGGTCAAACGTTCCGTTGTAGACCAAGTTCCCGTCGCCGAGCGCTGGTTTCGTAGCGTTCGGGTCGAGCGCTGCACGCTCGGTCTGTTCGACACGGACGTTCCCGATTTGAACGCCGGCCGTGCTGAGTCCGACATTGAACTCGAGACGTGCCGCGAGATCCGTGTCTTCCGCCATATCAAACGTCATCGAATATGTCTGTACGTCTGTCGTCAAATCGAATGAACCTTCATCCGAGTATTTCGCGTAGCCGCGGTCTGGTCCGCCGCCGACTTTCACGGCGATCGAACGGGCCGAATCGGCACTCGCGTCGAACGTCACTTTATAGTGTCCGCCTTTACCGAGCGAGACGTTTTGAATCAATTGGTGCGAATATGGCTGACTGCCGGCTTGAGTGATCGAGATGTCGGCAAAGCGTGAGCCTGCTTGTTCGATGACATCAACCGTCCCGACGCCGCCAAAGTCTGGCAAGGCCACATAGTTCCAGTACGTCGGATCGAGCGCTTGCGAACCGTTCGTCACGGTCGTGATCGGCTCCGTGTAATCTTGGTCGTAGACGAGGTTTCCGTCTTCAGACGGTTGTTTCGCTCCGTCCGGCAATACGATTTCTTCGTCCGTGTACACCGGTTCGACCGCCTTGCGGTAGTCGCGGTTCTGTAAATCGAACACACGGACGTAATCGACCTCCATCTCGGCCGGGAACGGTGTCGTCGCATCGACGTCCCCGTCAAACCAACCGCCGACGGCCAAGTTCATGATCAAGTAGAAGTTTTGGTCGAACGGCGCCGGGTAGCTGAACTTCGTCGCTTGGTTCAAACCTTTGGCGTACCAATCGTTTTGGGTCTGATACAGTTTTCCATCGACATACCAACGCAACTCGCCCGGCTCCCACTCGACGGCATATGTATGCCATTTGTCGATGCCGTTACCTTCTGCAAAGTGATAGTCTTTGCCCGTATACTTGTTGTTTGGCCACGTCTCACCGTAATGAATCGTCCCAGCGACTTTGTCTGGTTGACTGCCCCACGATTCCATGATGTCGATTTCACCCGAAGCGGCCCACCCACCGTAACGGTCATCTTCCGGAAGCATCCAAAACGCCGGCCATAGCCCTTTGCCGATTGGAAGTTTGGCCCGCATCTCGTAACGGCCGTACGTTTGATTGAACTTCCCTTTCGTCGTCAACTTCGCCGATGTATAGTCATACGTCCCAAGTTCGTCCGTCGTCTGCTCTTTTTGAGCCCGAATGACGAGCTTGCCGTCTTTTACGAAAGCGTTTTCGTTTTTGTCCGTATAAAATTGCTTCTCATTGTTTCCCCATCCTGGTGCCACTGGATTCCCATCCTTGCCGAGTAACCAGTTCCCCGTATCGAAATTCCATTTTGTCTGGTCGATCTCTTTCTTACTGAACTCATCCGCCCAGACGAGCTTCCATTTCGTATGGTCTTTTTTCTCTGGCTTTTCGGCAGATGCGCCTTGTGCGGCTGACAAGACAAGTCCGGTACCGAGAGCAAGTGCTACCCATTTCTTCATCAAAATTCCTCCTTTGACATAAATGAAGGCAGACACACTCCAGTCGTACCTGCCTCTCCTCTAACAACGCACGAACATTGAAAGCGTTTTCCGAAAGCGCTTTCGTTATGTCTATTATAATTTTTTCACCTACCTAGATTCAACCATTTTCTTGAAGTGAAATGAAAATGACACATAAAAAAGCACCAACCCATAAATCAGGTCGATGCTTAAGTTTTCCTCACTGTCCAATCTGAAAATGTGACTGAAAATCCTGAATGTATTCGATCGACGTCTTGAGCCAATGGTCGTCATTCACATACAACAAAATGCCAGCCTGATCGTATGTATAGCTCGGCTTCATCTCTACAGTCGCGCGACACGTGAACTGTTCGGTCGACACATCTGTCAACAAGGCGTGCGCCGTCATCCGGTTGAAACCGTAGTGGGTGTTGCGCCAAAAATCGGTGTCCGCTTCTGTCTCGAAGGTAAGTCTCTCCCGTACATCTGTTGCTCTCGGCTCGTTAATCCACGTGTACTGCTGCCACATGATTGATTCCTCCCCATTGGCCTCGCATCGCGAACAACAATGGAATCATCGGTTCGTGGTACGGGATGAACTCACCCGCTCGAATCATGTTAAGAATCGTCGCCTCATCCGCCCACTGCACCGCCTGCACTTCTGATTCTTGAAGCGTCAACTTATTCAAATCGACATCCATTTCGACAAGATAGATGTCGTCGAACCCTTCGTCAAAGTTGATCGTCAAATGTGGTCGCGTGTCTGTTAAGTCTAGTGTCAGACCGATCTCTTCTTCAAGCTCGCGCATCGCCGCCTGTTGGCTCGTGTCGCCGACCGTGGCACTGCCGCCGACCGTTATGTCCCACATGTTCGACCAGCCGTCTTTGAACGGTTGGCGCTGCTGAATCAACATCTGTCCTTGCTTGTTAAAGATACAGACGTGGATGACAAGATGGTAATCGCCATTCTCGAGACGATTGCCCCGCTGCCACGTCCGCCCTGTTTTTTCTCGGTCAACGTTATAGACGTCCCAAAACTCCATCGTTCAATCCCCTTTATGTGGCCGCACTCGCTGCCGCTTGATCTGATTTCACACAATCGATGGCGACGACGATCGAGATGAGCATGTGCTCCATCGTCTCATCGATCACTTGAATCTCATACGTGTCGCCCCATGACAACCATTTCTTCTGGACGCTGCCGATGACTTGCCCGTTCTGTGTCACCTCGAAGTCCATATCCCACCAGTCGCCACCGATTTCAATCCCTGCTGCGTCAATCGTATAACGCGGTTTGAAGAAGGTGAACTCTTTTGAGATCGTCATCGTCTCTTCGCCCTCGACGTCGACGTAAAACTTCGGTAAGAAGCTGAACGTCTTTTTCGTAATGGTCGTGATCTCGCGCCCATCCTTGTCCGAGATGGTGAACGACTTCGGCAGCTTCATAAAGCTCCCTTCGACGAAATACATATCGTTTTCATCCGCGTCCTTGATCGTGAACCGTCCGCGCAAGCTGAAGACTTTCTGTTTCATGTAAAGCGTGTTCATTATCATCCCTCCATTTTTTCCGTGTTATCCTCTATACGACTCTTTATCCGATTATGATTCATTTTTTCTGATTGAATAAATGTTCAGGCCGATACTAGAGAGCGTATAATGAAATGAGGAGGTGAGAGTATGATTTCTGAAAAAGTAAGACAAATGATCATTGAAACGCTTCAACGTGAAACAGACGCGGATTTCATCTTGTTGTTCGGGTCATTCGCCAAAGGAAAAGATCGTGAGGATAGTGATGTCGATTTAGCATACTTTAGTCAGAAGCGACTCTCACCATATGAACGCTTCAACTTGGCCAGCGAATTAGCACTTCTATGTGGACGAGATGTCGACCTCGTCGATATCCGTGAAGTCGATACCGTCTTTGCCATGCAGATATTCTCAGAGGGCATCCCTCTCCTAATTCGAGACGAAAATGAATGGGTACGGCAACGCATTAAAGCATATCGGATGTATGCCGAATTGAACGAACAACGAGACATCGTCTTGAAAGAAATCAAAGCTAGAGGAAGTGTATTCGATGAATGATGTTGTGTTGAACAAAGTGACGACAATCGAACGCTGTCTTCAGCGAATCCATGACGTGTATGACGATAATCCAGATCACCTACACGATTTCACGAAGCAAGACAGCATCATTCTCAATATCCAACGTGCGTGTGAAGCGAGTATCGATATCGCGATGTACCTAGTCAGCCAAAAGAAATTGGGCGTGCCCAAAGCGAGCCGGGACGGGTTCATCATGCTCGAGGAGGCAGGCATCATTGACAGCGCCCTAGCGAAGACGCTCGTGAACATGGTCGGATTCCGTAATATCGCCGTCCATGACTATCAAGCACTCCAACTCGATATTCTTGAAGCGATTCTCGAAAAGCACATCGATGATTTTAAGACGTTCACAAAAATCGTTCTCCAACTGGATGTGTGACAACCACGGCTCTTCAGTGCCATGAATCGACGTGGAAATCCCTAAAAGCATATTAAAACGCCGCCTCTTTTCGAGACGGCGTTTTTCAATTATCCGTTCTTCATACTGAACGAGTCAGCGAGCGTGAACGTGATGTCTTTCACGTCGAGACCGCCGAGTGTGAAGTAGAGCTGCAAGTAGTTGTGTTGGTTCAAGAAGAACAGTTGCTTCGTCTGCGTCACCCATTCCCCGCCCGTTCCGTTAAACGTGAACGTCGGACCCGGGATGTTGTTCGCAAATAGCGTCACAGGCATTTGAGCGAGCTCTCCTGCTTCCGAACGGGCCGTGATCGTCACGTCGTACGTGCCCGTCTCATCGACCGATACGGCGAAGACGTGTGTGTTCCCCGTCGATGTGTCCGCGTCGATCAAGCTGACGCTCTCTCCGTTCGCAAGATGCTGATACGTCACATCGAAATCGATCGTTTGTCCTTCTTCTTCGTCGAGTCCGATCACTTCGACTGAACCGTCATGAAGCCCGAGCAGACGCTCCATCGCCGGAGACTGCAAGACGAAGCGGCAAATGTTCGCCGCACTCCGCAACAGTTCCGCCCGCGTCAACGTACCGGCAGCGAGTGCCGCTCCCGTATTGTCGTCGAACGAGTTCGTATCCGGACGGTCGACGACCATGTACAAGTCGTTCTGCGACTGGACCATCGCCGCCGTGTTCTGACGGTTCGCCGGCTCATCTTCATGGTGGTTCACTTTCGCCCACCAATCGGTCATGACGATGCCTTCAAAGCCCCACTCGTCGCGAAGGACACGTGTGTTCTGATCATATAGCCCGGCCGTCCAGACGCCGTTGACGGCACCGTACGTCGTCATGATCGACGTCGCCTTGCCTTCTTTGACCGCCATCTCGAACCCTTTCAAATAAATCTCGCGTAACGCCCGTTCCGAGACGACCGAGTCGATGTCGTGGCGGTGCGCTTCTTGGTTGTTGGCGCTGAAGTGTTTGAGCGTACCGGTCACGCCGACGCGGTGCATCCCGTTCAACTGGGCGATCGCCATCTTGCCCGTCACGTGCGGATCTTCCGAGAAGTACTCGAAGTTCCGTCCGTTGAGCGGATTACGATGGATGTTCATTCCTGGTCCGAGCAACGTGTCGACGCGGTTTTTCCGCATCTCGAGTCCCGTCATCTCGAACAGGTCTTCGATCAACGCCACGTTGAAGCTTGACGCTAACAGCGTCCCGTTCGGCAACGCGAACGCCTTCGTGCCGATGTCCATCCGGATACCAGACGGACCGTCCGCGCAACAAGCGGCCGGAATGTCGAGCTCGTTCAAACGGTCCGACACGCCGCCGAACGCGGCGGCCGTCCCTGGTGTCACGCGAGGCGAGTTCATGCCTTGTCCGCGGACGATACAGGCGAGGTCCTCATCCGTCAACTGGTCGAGGAACGTCTCAAGCTCGGCTTTCCCGTGATAGACGTCCGTCAGCTTCAAGCCGTTGTCGCTTGTCTGATGGCGCTGCATCGGACGTTCGGCGAGATAACGTGCCTCGACGTCAACCTGGCGCAGCGGTGTTTCTTCATAGCTGACTTCATATCCTTGGCCGCTTGCGACCGGCTTGATGCGGTCGAACGGTGTGACCGGCGCCATGTTCTCGCTGAGCGTCTCGACGACTTGTAGTTCGGCGAGCTCATAGTCGAAGACCGCGACAGCTGAACGGACGTCCGTCCCAGCGTGAATCCGGTACGTCCCCGCTTCTAAGACAAAGCTCGACGCGTGTCCGGTGACGCCACGATCGTCATAGCTCGCAAATTCCATGACCGGGACGGAGAATTCGAGCGTTTGCCGCTCTCCTGGTGCAAGCAGACCTGTCTTATCGAACGCGACGAGGGCGCGCGCCGGGTTACCGAGGACGCCTTGCGGCTTCTCGACATACAACTGGACGACTTCTTTCCCGTCAACTGCCCCGGTGTTCGTCACCGCGACGTTGATCGTAATCAAACCGTTCTGTTCGCTCGTTTCAACGACTTCCGTGCTGAAACGTGTATACGACAACCCGAAACCGAATGGATAGAGCACCTCGTCTTTCGCGAACGTCTCGAAATAGCGATAGCCGACATAAATATCTTCTTGATAAATTCCTTTGTCGGCGTGACCGAAGTTTTTCGTCGACGGATAGTCGTCAATCGACCGGGCGATCGTGTCTGTCAACTTGCCGGACGGGCTGACTTTGCCTGTGAGTACATCGACGAGTCCCGTCCCACCTTCTAATCCCCCTTGCCATGCGTAAAGAATCGCGCTCGGCTCATAGTCCGTCGCCCACTTCATATCGATGATGTTGCCGACGTTCAAGACGACGGCCGTCTTCGTAAACGCCTTCGACACTTTCTCGATCAACTCGTTCTCGATCTCGGTCAACAAGTAGCTGCCCGGGTCGGCCGTGTTGTCACGGTCCTCACCCGCCGTACGCCCGATCATGATGAGCGCCATATCCGACTTGGCTGCCGCTTCCGCGACGAGCGCGTCCGTGACGGCCATCTCCGGCTGTGACCACGGTTCGCCGGCCCAGCCGACACCTTTGTCGAACGGGTTTTCTTCGACCCACGCCTCATACGTCTGAAGGAGCGACTCGTTCAGCTGGATGCCTTCACTCGCTTGGAGCGCCTCGAGCGGACTCGTCACGTGGGAGACGTTGACCATCCCTCCTGAGCCGGTCCCGCTCTTATAGTAGTTGAATTGGCTGCGACCGAACACGGACACGGTCGTCCCCGCCTGGATCGGCAGCGTCTGTTCGTTCTTTAAGAGGACAGCCCCTTCGGCGACCGCCGTTCGCGCCAGTTGTTTATACGTATCCCAGTTCAATGTGTAATGTTTCATGTTGTCAGCTCCTTCATTTCGTTTGCGATTTCGTTCATACAGTCTTCAGCTTGCGGATAGTCCCCGATTTTATCGAGGAAGGCGTGGTCCATCCCTCGGTATTGAATCAGTCTCGTCTTCACGCCGTCGCGCGCGAGTTTCCGCGCATACGCCTCGCCTTCTAAGCGCAAATAATCGTACTCCGCCGTCACGATAAGCGCGGGCGGGAGGTTCTTCAAGTCGTCCGCCAACAAGGGCGATACGAGCGGATGCGTCACGTCGGTCGCACCTTGTAAATAAATGTTGTTGAACATCGAATCCGAATCGCTGAGCGCTAGCACCATCCCGCGAATCAAGTCGTGATGATGTCGGATATCGTATTGTGCGATGTCCCATGCGTAATCATCTGTCGGGACCGAACCTAAATTGACGACCGGATAGATGAGTGCCTGGAAGCTGATCATGCTCGTCTGTTGCGCACGATCGAGTAAACAGCAGCCGGTCGCCAAATTTCCCCCGGCGCTATCGCCCGCGACGGCGATAGTGTCTCGCAACACCCCGAGCTCATCGGCCTGGTCGTATACCCATTTGACCGCTTGAAAGCAATCATGCAAGCCAGCCGGGAACGGATGCTCCGGCGCGAGCCGATAGTCGACCGAGACGACGACCGCGTTCGCTTTCTCAGCGAGCGCTTTGCACGGGTTCTCGACCGTATCGAGTGTCCCGCCGAAGAAACCGCCGCCGTGGAAGAACAGGACGGCCGGTAACGGCTCATCTGACTCGGGCCGATAGAGTCGGGCCGGGATGTCGCCTTCAAGACTTGGAATCGTGATCGGTTCCGTCGTGATCGGACGTGTCGTCACGTCACGGTTCGGCCAGCCCATGCTCGCGCGGACGGCCGCGAGGTCAAACGGTGCCGGTGCCTCATCGGCCGGTGCCTGCTGACTGGTGTTCGCCAACACGCGTGGGTCGAGGTCACCTTGTTTATTTGAGTCCGGGATCGGTTTGATCGTCGTCTCGACGCCAGCGATCATCTCTCGAATATGTACTGCACTTAACTCGTCAACTAACCGTTCGTACGGGTTACTTTGAGTCGACATGAACTGAATGCTCCTTTCTCAATCACCGCTACCTTGCTGATGACAGCTTTATCCGTTGACTTAAATCTTACTTCTTCAGACACGGCTTCAAATTCGGTCGTGTCATCGGTGAAGTGTTGACACAACTAGCGTTAGGCGGTAGAAGTCAGTTCGACCTCTCCCCTTTCGCACTCGCTCGATTTCACGGATGAACGACGAACTGCTCCCTTTCGTGTATAATGAGACGTAATCCAAATTGCTAATGAAAATTTCTGCAACAGAAGTTTCTTACACGAAAACGAGGTAAACATATGAATCAACCAAACTTTGCGGACTACCGCTTAAGTGAAGACATCCAACGCGCACTCGGTATCATGAAGTACGTGGCACCGACAGAAGTGCAACAGAAAGTCATCCCGCTCGCACTCGAGCACCAAGATCTAGTCGTCAAAGCACAGACCGGGAGCGGCAAGACGGCCGCATTCGGCATTCCTATCACTGAAATGATCGAGTGGGAAGAAAACAAACCACAAGTGTTAATTCTCACACCGACACGCGAGCTCGCCGTCCAAGTCCGGGAAGACATGACGAACATCGGCCGCTTCAAACGGATCAAGGCGACTGCCGTCTACGGGAAAGAACCGTTCTCGAAACAACGTGAAGACTTGAAACAGAAGACACATATCGTCGTCGGGACACCGGGACGCGTCATGGACCATATCGAACGTGAAACGCTCGTCTTGGACCAAATCAAGTACTTGATCATCGATGAGGCGGACGAGATGTTGAACCGCGGCTTCCTCGCCGACGTTGAAGCCATCATTCAAAAGCTACCGACTGATCGCGTCACGATGGTGTTCTCGGCCACGTTCCCGAATGACATCGAGCGTCTGTGTAAACAACACATGAACGAGCCGACCCGCATCTCGATCGAGTCTGCTGGCGTCACGGCCTCGACGATCGAGCACGGCTTGATCGAAGTCCGCAATGAAGACAAGTTGTCGGTGTTACAAAACATCACTGTCGTCGAAAATCCTGACAGCTGTCTCATCTTCTGCCGGACGAAAGAACATGTCGACACCGTGTACAGCGCGCTCGATAAGGCCGGCTATTCTTGTGAACGGCTCCACGGTGGACTCGAGCAAGAAGACCGGTTCGCAGTCATGGAAGGGTTCAAGACGGGCAACTTCCGTTATCTCGTCGCGACAGACGTCGCGGCACGCGGCATCGATATCGATAACGTCAATCTTGTCATCAACTATGACGTGCCGATGGAAAAAGAGAGCTACGTGCACCGGACCGGACGGACAGGCCGTGCCGGTAACAAAGGGAAAGCCCTCACGCTCGCGACTCCTTATGAAGGTAAATTCGTTCGCGCCATCGAAGCGTTCATCAAGTTCGAGATCCCGACGATGGACGCCCCTACCGAAGCACAAGTCGCTCGCGGCAAAGCGGCGTTCGAAGAGAAGTTGAGCGGTCGACGCGTCGTCCGTAACAACAAGACGGCCCGCATCAACCAAGACATCCTGAAGCTTCACTTCAGCGGCGGGAAGAAGAAAAAACTTCGTGCCATCGACTTCGTCGGCACGATCGCCAAAATCCCAGGTGTGACAGTCGAAGACATCGGCATCATCACGATCACCGATCAGATGACGTACGTCGACATCTTGAACGGCAAAGGCTCACTCGTCCTTCAGGCGATGGAGTCGACACCGATCAAAGGCAAAAAGCTAAAAGTGAGTAAAGCACATAAATAACCAATCCAGGTCTCGGAGAGTTTGATCTCTCCGAGCCTTTTTTGTGTTTTGACCACGTTATCGAAAGCGCTTTCGAAAAACCGTAAAAAAATAATGTTTTCGAGAGAACGCTTTCAACAGAATCATACCGATAACACGTCTTGAATTCAACCTTCCTCACCTGATTGTCAAAAAAAGGCTCAGGCAATGTCGCCTGAGCCTTCATCTCTCACTCTAAAAATTTCAACTCTGTATTGTTTCGCGCACGATATCCGGTCACTTCTACCTTGCATACAGAGCACAGCTAGCGTGCGAATCACCGTTCACCATTTCCCGTGAAATACATAACATCGTAAGGAGAACAATCGCTGCGAGCACATGCTCAATCAGCTCTGTCGGGTGCAACGGATTTCGTCCAGCCGAGATGAATTAGTCGAACAGTTCTTCCGAGATCAACTTGAATCCTTCGATTTCCGTATCCTCTTCCAATTCGATTAACAGACATCGTTTGCCTTTCACGTTCACTTGCTTCACGTATTTCAAATCTTGCGGGCTGATCGTGATATTCGCGACTTTCGTGTTGATTTTAATCGACTTCGACGTATACTTCGGGACGACGCTGCTCGCCTTCATCTCGTATTGCGTATCATCGACGACTTGTTTGAACGCCTGCTCGACTTTCTCCGTCGTCACGTCCTCGACGCCACTCGCTTTCAAGACGACCTCGACCGCTCGTGCGTCAAGCATCGGGACCGTCTCGTCCTCGTCCTCACGCTCTTCTTCCGCGACGATCAAATAATTGATCTCTTCATAGACGGTGGCGAGCGTCGCCAAGTTGACTTCTTCCCCGATGACGGCTTTGACGACTTCTTCGAACATCGCTTTCTCTTCAACCGCCGTCACGATTTCTGTGCCATTCAACACGTGCTCGATAAAACCGAAGTCCGGTTGATGCGCCTTCTGGGCCGCATACAGGACATGGTTGACGTCGGCCGCGTTGTCCGTGAAACACGGGAACAAGAAGCCGCCGACGGGTGCGTCGAGTTTGATGACAGGATTGATGAAGACGTTCGATTTGTACTCACGCTCGATAAAGTCGAACACGAGCGACTGTTTCGGCAGTTCGGTCTGGTTGATGCTGCCGAGGATGAACCGCGACGTGTAAACCTCGTCGCGCATATCGATTTCCGTCTCTTCAGAATGACGCCGCGTCGGTTTATTGTATTGGAAGCGAATGAACGTGACGACGACATCTTTTTCGAACGGAGCGTCTTGAACCATCTTCAAAGCGACTTTCTGCATCGAAGCGGCCCAGTCCTCTAAGTCTTCTGTCTGCAATCCTTTGTACAATAGCGTCTGCGTATGGTCGGTCTGACCCGCTTCCGGGTGCTCGAACTTCACTTCAAACAGTTTCTCGTCTAGCTTGCCGCCGAGTACTTTCTTAAAACTCGTCAAAAATAGCTCCTGATGCTCTTGCTCCAAAAACGGGAACGACCGCATCTCTTCGTGGAAGATCTCGTTGCTGTCTTGCCGAATGTAAATATTATAAATTTCAGCGATTTTGACCGCTTCCGCATTCAACTTGAAATGCTTGCGGATTGCCGCGATGTCTTTTTGATTCATCTGTTCCAACTCCTTCGTTCTTGACTACAAACCGACTTCATTATACCAATAGTTGTTGCTCACGCGTATGTCAGTAGTTCTAAAGCCGGGACGTCTGATGTCATGTCTCATGTCCCTGACCTCAACTTTTCTAATCTTTTGATTCATTTTCGTAAATTTCAATCTTTCTGCCGACTCTGCCGTGTATATTCGATGTGCATCCGGAAAATGAGGGTGCGAGTCGTTCAGTCGTCATACATAATAGGAGGCACAAACATGTTGAAAAAATGCATCAGTTCTTTGTTCGCCATCGTCTTAGTCGTCACGACGCTCCACTTAACCACACCGACCGCTTCGGCGCTCCCACCTGGTATCCCGTCGAAATCGAGCGCCCTCACAAAGCTGAACGCGTTGACGGTCAAGACTGAAGGTGCGATGACCGGTTATAGCCGTGACTTGTTCCCGCATTGGAGCGGTCAAGGCAACGGTTGTGACACTCGTCAAATCGTCTTGAAACGCGACGCGGACTCATACGTCGGCGACTGCCCGGTCACGTCAGGGTCATGGTACAGTTACTACGATGGAGTCACATTCACGTCGCCATCTAGCCTCGACGTCGACCACGTCGTACCTTTGGCTGAAGCATGGCGTTCAGGCGCGAACAGTTGGACGACGACGAAACGCCAAAGTTTCGCCAACGATTTAACTGGCCCGCAACTGATTGCCGTCTCAGCCAGCTCGAACCGCTCAAAAGGTGACCAAGATCCGTCAACATGGCAACCGACACGGACCGGGGCACGCTGCGCTTATGCGAAGATGTGGGTCGAGACGAAGAGCCGTTGGGGACTGAGCCTCCAGTCATCAGAGAAAGCGGCCCTTCAAACCGCCATCAACGCTTGCATTTACTGATTCAGAAAGGAGTCCGCTATGCATCAACATTCCTCTACATTCAAAGCCTCACATGGCGTTATGACTGAAGAAGTCGGCGTCATTAGCGGGGAGCTCGAACTGAAGACGACGTGCCAAGAAGACGGCACGCTCGAACTCGCCATCACGTATGTCGGGGCGGCTGAGTGGTATACATTGCCCGGGAAAGACTATAAGCTACACGACCTACGTGACCATGACGTCGTGCATCAGTTGCTCGTCAACGTACTCACACGCGATTAACGAAACAGAGCCGACACAACGCTGTGTCGGCTCTTATTTGTATTTATCGAGCAACGTTTGCGGGATATGGCAATAATCGTCCGGACAGCGTTCTAACCGGTCTTGATGCTCGTCCGCACTCCGTACGTAGTTCGTGAGCGGCAACACCTCGAGCGCAATCCAATCGACATCACGCCGTCTGTGGATAAACGCACGGGCCGCATCCACATGCCGAAGATCCTCGCTGTAGACACCGGTCCGATACTTCTCCCCGACGTCCTCGCCTTGACGATTGACGCTATACGGGTCGATGATCTCAAACAAGTAATCCATCAATTCATCCATCGTAACGACTTCTGGGTCAAACGTTGTTTTAACGCATTCGGCGTAGCCATCATAGTCCCCATCAAGCGTGTTCGTCGTCCCGTTCGCACGTCCAGCTTCCGTTTCAATGACACCAGGTAGCGTCTTGATGAACGCCTGGACGCCCCATAGGCAGCCACCTGCTATGTAGATTGTTTGCATCCGATCATCCCCTTTAAATTTTAGTAAATAAATCCAACAATTCGTAATAAATACGCTACGATAAAAGCAAATATTTGATCAGTTCACAGATACGGGGGACCTCCTTTGAAAAAACTCATGTTGACCACATTTTGTACGATCACGCTCGTCTCAGGCGTCTACCACACGGCAACAGGAGAATCATTCGTCTCGATGAGCCAATCCGTTTCCGTTGATCAAAATGAGATCGAACGCTATTTGACGACAGAAGTGATGGAGCCAAACTTCGGCGGCGACGTATGGACGACGTATAAAATCCTCGACACGAATACAACGAAAAATGAGGTCTATGTTTGGGCGCTCATTCAAGAGTACATCCAAGAAGGAGACCGTTTTGAACAAGGCACGGGCATGTCGGTCCCACTTGTATTATACCTCGATGACAAAGACGAATCATTCACGATCCAAGGTCATCGGGTGCCTCGTGACGGTTCGTACTATCCGACCGATCTATGGACCATGTTCCCGGTCCACGTCCAAGTCGCGATTTCCCCACATCCGGATGGGACCGTCACCAAATTACATGCGCAAATGAAAGAAAAACTTTCACAAAGTCAGCAAGCGAAACACAGAAAGGGAGATTGAATTGAACATCACGAAACGCTCCATCCTTTTCTCGACCGCACTCCACCTCCTATACTTCGTCGGTACGTTCGGGATTGGCTTCATCCGAACACTCAACTATGAGCCAGACATAATCGCTGAGTCGAACAACGTCAAAACGCTTCAGAGCGAAGTAGCCATCGGCATGACTGGATCGCCATTCATCTACGTCTTCGGTCTCGCCATCGTTCTGGCGCTCGGAATGCTCACGGTTCAACGTATCCGTCAAACTCGTTAAACAGGGAATACATTCGCTACACTCGCTATAGATGCCAATGGAGAACCTTGAGACGCGGATGGCCTTCTTTAACGATTCCGAGAGCAACACGCATGCGTTGCTGAGTGAAGTTCATGCAAAGTAAAGTGAGTAAAAGATGGGTTACCGATATTCGGTGACCTGTCTTTTACTTTCGACTAGTTTTTAGCGACTTACTCAATCGCTCCTTTATCATTTTTTAGTCTGCTTGAATCATTTCAGCCAGTCTCACGACTTGAAGTTCCGTCTTCACTTCATTGATAGATGAGATCGTCCTCTTCGATCGCTCGGCCATTTCTTCGGGGAGATTTTTTAGACGCTCTCTTGAATCTGCAAGCTCTTTTTCAATTTGATCATACTTGTCCTGATCGATTTTGTTCTCGTTCTTTTCTTCTTTCCAAAATTGCAACGTCTCGATGGCTTTCCCGCTCGTGTTTTTGGCCTTTTGATAAGCAGAGATGGTATAGTTCGTTGCTACAATCACATCTGTAGATGATTCTAGGGCCTCCCTCGCTTCAATCGTTGAGGTTCGAACGTCTTCGATTTGATACACGAGTTCCGTATCCAATTCGTGCTCCATCTCTAAAAGTAATGCTGGATCATTCTCAGCTTGATAAGTCTCATACAATTGACTGACCCGTTCACGCGTCTCATCCATCTCTTGTTTGATACTCGATAAGTGATCTAATCGAAATAAAGCGGCGTCCACTTCATTTAACGTGCTGTTGGCAGAACTTAAATAAGAACTCACTTTTCCTAACATCGGACTGCTTATCACATTGTTGACTCCTGCAATAACGAACGTCGCTGAATCGATGTACTCCAACATCTCACGGACAGGTACCACATTTTTCTTTAACCAATCAATTTGTTGAACGAGTTGGGCTAAATCTTTATCGTATTCCTCTAACTCATGAATGATTTGTGGTATTTCTTTTTCAATAGTTGTGACAGACGTTTCCTGCATATCGTCGACGCGCGATTGCATTTCCGCTTGAGCAATAGACCTGTCTGCATCCCTATTTATATTGAAGTGGCTGACAAAGTACCCGACTGTGCCAGATACAATTACAGACGTAGCGATTGTGATTGGTATCAAATATGTTTGATAAAACGATGTTCGTCGGGTCGTTCGTTCTCTTTTCGATTCCATTGTGGAAGGCTCCTCTAATAGTACGCTTTTTTATAAAAAATACCATTTTATGATGATTTTTATCCATATTTTAAATTTGAAACTAAATATCAACAATCCTTTTAAGATTGGATTCAATAAAAAAGAGACTAGATTGATGCTCTAGTCGCTGTCTGGAGATAACCTCATAAACAACTTTTACCTCGTATGTGGCTTTCACCAATTAGACGAACCGGTTTACGATGCCAGGTAATGTTACACTTTTAAAAAGACCATCTATGATGTTCTGGTAAACAGTCATCACATAGTAAATTCCCTTTAAAGGTCGCTCCATTCCCTAACTCTAACACCGGATCATTTTTTTCTCTGTCCGTTGTCCAGCGTCCACAAGCCGCACATTGTCCACAGTTCATCGACAGGGGGTCTAATAATACTGTGGAGCAACTCTGCCAATCCACATTCACTTCATTCGTGCCAATTTTGACTGCCTGATCATGGCATAACTCGTTCGTGACCTGATCAATCACTCCGAAATCTTTATGTATTTCCGCCTCCTC
Organism: Exiguobacterium sp. SH3S1; assembly: GCF_004337105.1. Taxonomy (NCBI): domain Bacteria; kingdom Bacillati; phylum Bacillota; class Bacilli; order Caryophanales; genus Exiguobacterium; species Exiguobacterium sp. SH3S1. The sequence continues at coordinate 51,575 of NZ_SJUW01000010.1, forward strand.
TACTTCCATCAAGAAAGCAACATTGATTAAAACGATTCTTTTCAAAAGCTCAATCTCCTTTCAATCCTTAATAAGACTACCATTCGTCAGCGAAGAAGATTCGCCTAAAAAAAACGTCAAAGACTAATGAATGCCTTTGACGCTTCAACCATCTTTTTATGTGGTCATTTGTGGTAAGGTTCATTCCGATTGATCCGATACGCCCGATAAATTTGCTCACACAAGACGAGCTTCATCAATTGATGCGGGAACGTCATCTTCGAGAACGAGATCGTATCGTCCGACCGTTTCATGACGTCGTCGGATAAGCCAAGCGACCCACCGATAACGAAGGCGATTTTGCTCTTGCCGTACGTTGCCAACTTGTCGAGCTCACGGGCGAATTCTTCACTCGTCCGCTGCTTGGCATCGATGGCGAGAGCGATGACGTGCGTGTCCGGACTGATTTTCGCCAAAATCCGCTCGCCTTCTTTTTGTTTTACTAGAAACATGTCGGCTTCACTCAAATGTTCGGGCGCTTTCTCGTCCGCAACCTCGATTTCATGCACTTTCGCGTATGCCGACAGGCGCTTCGTGTACTCCGCAATTCCTAGTTTTAAATATTTTTCTTTTAATTTGCCGACCGTGATAATTGAAATATTCATCCAATTCTTCCTTTTTCCACAGTTTTTTCGGAGTTATCCATAGGGTTATCCACAGAGTTATCCACAAATCCACATGTTGACAATCATTTTTTGCTTGACACAACATATGTTGCGTCGTCGTCGCAGAACTCACATTTGACTTGTCCACTTGTGGATAGTTCTTCGAGTAACGGGTACTCCCCCGTCTCATCGACAATGATGTCTAAAGCGATTTCAACATGTTCCTTGCATACTTTTTTTTCCACAAATTTTCCTCCTTAAAAAAGAAGCGTCGCCGCTCCTTTACGTTGCTTCTGTTAATGTGGCCTCGGTCGTTTCTGCCTTGCCTCGCCGTGTATATTCGATGACGATGTTATCCCCGACCGCGGCGTCTCGGTACAAAGCGTCACGTAAATCGACGTAACGTTTAATCTCACGGTCGCCGATCTTCGTGATGACGTCCCCGACACGAAGCCCCGCTTGTTCGGCCGGACTACCGGGTGTGATCGCCTCGACGAACACCCCGTCCTCTTTGTCAAAACTGATGCCGTATTCTTCCCGGACATTGCCCGGGACGGCGATGACTTCTTGGATCGTGACACCGAGCTGAGCCCGTGTCACCCGTCCGTCACGCTCGAGCATGTCGATGACCGGTAGCGCCACGTTGACCGGGATCGAGAAGCCGACCCCTTCGACGCTCGCTTCGGCGATCTTCATCGAGTTGATGCCGACGAGCTCACCGCGGATGTTGATGAGTGCCCCGCCCGAGTTGCCGGGATTGATGGCGGCGTCGGTCTGGATGACCTCGGCGTTATAGTCCATGAGACCGTCCGCGTTCGTATCGACCGGCACGGTCCGTTCGACACCACTGACGATACCACGCGTGACCGAGTTTGAAAAGACGCCGAGCGGGTTGCCGATCGCCATCACGGTCTCGCCGGCCTGTAGCACCGTCGAATCGCCGAGCACGATCGGATTGACGTCGATATTCTCCGGAAGTTTCACGGAGGCGACCGCCAAGTCGTTAAGCGGGTCTTCTCCTAAAATCGTGGCCGGTGCGACTTGCCCGTCCGCGAAGGCGACGTTGATCTCGTCCGCTTCCTCGATGACGTGGAAGTTCGTGACGATGTACGCCGTGTCCCCGTCGACTTTATAAACGACACCAGAGCCCGCACCGGCCTCCCATTGCGAGTCCGAGGTGAAGGCGCGCTGGATGTTCGTGATGCTGACGACGGACGTCTTCGCGCCCGTGACGGCGGCCGTGATGTCCGACTCCGTGACGGTGACGGCTTGCTCGGTACGGACCAGTTCGTTTGTAACAAAACGAGAGGTCGGCGAATCCCAGAGCATCATCGCGAAAAAGAATAACGCCGCTCCTAAGAATCCGCCAACCCCTCCGAGTAATAACGGTTTTACATTCAGCCGTGGCTTATGGCGCACGTGTTCCTCTTGCTTTGGACGCCACTCGCTTCGGGATGGATAAGTCGATGGTGAATCGTTCATTGATGCTGCTTCGTGCTCTAAAGGTTCGACGTCTTGAGGTTCATACTCATGGTGTCTCTCTTCGTTCACGACGCGCCCCCCCTTCAGGACAGTGTTACCTGTCTTTTCCCAAGTTCGCTTATAAAGAAACGAGCGGACATGGGATTAATGGGTCGGTGTCATGCAGTTTGATGCGTCCAAGATCGACGTCACGCATGCCGAGCGTCTGTGCGACGCTCATCTGCGCGAGTTCTTTCATATTGTTGTCTTTACTGAGGTGGGCCAAAAAGATCCGTTTCGTCCGCTCACCGATGACCTCGCTCATCGCGATGGCGGCGTCTTCGTTCGAGACGTGTCCATAGTCCCCGAGGATGCGCCGTTTGACGCTCCACGGGTACCGTCCCATCTGCAGCATCGAGACATCATGGTTCGACTCAAAGATGAAGTCGTCCGCGCCGCGGATGAGCCCTTTCATCCGGTCCGAGACGTACCCGGTGTCGGTGATGTGGGCCAGCCGCTTGCCGTCATGGGCGAACTGATAAAACATCGGGTCGGCCGCATCGTGGCTGACGTTGAACGACTCGATCTCGATGTCCCCGAACTGTTTGACGTCACCGACCTCGAAATGAAACTTCAAGGCCGGATCGATCTTCCCGATTTTGTCTTCCATCGCTGCCCACGTCTTCGTGTTCGCGTAGATCGGCAAGTTGTACTTCCGGGCGAGGATCCCGACTCCTTTAATATGGTCGGAGTGCTCATGTGTGACGAGCAGTGCGTCGATACCCTCGAACGACTGGCCGATGTCTGTGATGCGTTGCTGCATCGCCTTGCCGGTCAATCCGGCGTCGACGAGCAATTTCGCCCGGTCCGTCTCAATATAGAGCGCGTTACCGGTCGAACCGCTCGCGAGCACACTGTAGCGTAAAGTCACTCGATCACTCCTTTCAGTCTTCTAAATTAAATTCAACCCGTTCGACCGTCCCATCGATGGCATTGACGAAATATACGTTGTCGTCGATAGCGATCGACCAGAGCGGCGGCATGATGATCAAACTGCCGGAACTATCGAGCGGTAAGCTATAAAACCCGGTGTTGATGGCGCGCATCTCTTGGTTCGGCTGGAAGTACTTCCGGGCCGCGAGTTGTGAGATCGCCTCGCTCGCCGTCAAGACGAGGTCGTCTTGCGATTTCGACGACAAGTTCGTCAAATGGCGCTGCTTGTAGTCCGTCACTTCGTAGTTTTCATTCAATTGAAGCAATAACAGGGACGGACCGATATATGTCTCCGTGTCCGCCTCGATTTCCGGGTTCGAGAAAATCTTATTGTTTTCATACGTCTGAACGAACGCGAGTTGGCGCGTCTCTTGGTCAAACCGCCAGTAGGCGTACTCTGACCCGAACGGCACGTAATCGGTGACGAATGTCGACGCCGTCGTCCGCAAGTCGTTCTCGTCGAGTGGGACGGCTTGTTTGAGCTCGACTTCAAGCTGCATGTTGTCGAGCGTCGTCGCTAATTGTACTTCACGATTTTTCGTGATCATCGACGCCGACATCTGCTCAGACGAGCCGGTCAAATAACCAATATCCCGTCCCATCCGTGGCAATTTTGATGCGTCGACGTCACGTTGGTCCAAGATTTGGGCGATTGACGTGTTATCGCTCGTCACAACTTCGGTCGCCCACGTTTCCGTCAAGAGCTGGAACAACAGGTAGATGTTCAGCGCGAGGAAGGCGAAGATTAAAATCGTTTTCGCTTTACTCCAATCCACGGTACATCATCCTCTCTGTCCAATCTTCCGGCTTATCGTACGGGATCCATCTCCCGGCTTCACGGACGAACCAGTTCGGGGAGAACGTGACGTAACGACTCGCGTCTTCATTATATTCGATCTCATAACCGAGACGAATCTCAGTCACGTTTTCGAACCGGTCTGCGTTGACGAGCGTATCGATGACGTCTTGCCCGTCTGCAAGCTGTGTCGTCCCGACCGAGATCAACCGGTCGATTTCGAGATGATGACGCGTGATGGACCGGACTTGTGCCCCGTCGTTTTCAACGCGCAGTGTGGATAAGTCGATCGCATCGTTGTTGATAAACGCATCACGTTGGCTAAAGACAGGGTGCCCTTTCACGTGAAACCGAAACACGGTCGTCTCAAAGCCTTTGTTCGCTGGTGTGATCGCATCGAAACGAAGGGACAGACCTTGACTCTCTGACGTCTCATCGACCCAGCCGCCATGAAAGTTGACGAAGTCGACGATCGTATCAAGCCCGATCGCCGACTCGCGCTCGGTGCTATTGCGTGACAAGTTGCGATAGCGGCTCGCGTTCAACGTCGCGTCATACTCGGCGACGCTGATCCCGTTCGTGAGTGCGCCGACCGAACTCGCCGGATCGACTTCTTGAACGTTCGGGTCACCAGGGAAGAACGTATCGCGCATCCAATCAAGGCGTGCCGAGATTTGGATTTGTGAGACGTCATACGCGAACAGCTCGTTCATCTCAGGCCCGACGACCGGGATATAGTTGACCCGCTCGTCCGTGTACGTGACCCGTTGCATCGCGCGGTTCGAATCTTTTAAGAACAAACTGTTGACGTCCCCTTGTCCGGCTTTAGAGAGCCGACCTTCCCACAACGACTGATCGCTCATGATCGCCCGGACTTTCCAGACGTTGTCGTCCATGAAGATGAGCGCCCGTTGCGGTACTTTCCCTGACAGGCTGTAAGATCCGGGCAGAATGTAACTGAGTGTGTCTGCATAGTATGGTTCCGGTAAAATCAGTTCAACTGCCTCGTTGACACCGGCATACAAGCTCGGTACGTTTTTGACGGCGAGCGGTTTAAACTCGTTCGCCTCGAACGCGTCGCGAATGACCCGAGCGATTTGCTTCGGCGTGTTCTTCGTCGCAAAGACAGCGTTGTTCTCGTGGACGACCGTCTGGGTTGGCACGATAATTTGCCTCGCCTGACGTTGCAGCGACTCATCCACCGTCGCCACTTGGGTCTCGGATTGAACCGATTGATACTTCGGATGGTAATCCCAAAGGATGACCGTTTGGACGATCGACGTGACGATCAAGGTAAGCAAGACGAGCGATTTCACTAGTTCTGGCTTCGCCAAGAAGCGAGGTCGTCCCATCAGTCATTCACCTCCACGATCGTATCGAACGGGATGGTGAAGTAAATCGTCGTCCCACGTCCAAACTCGCTCTCCGCCCAAATGTCGCCACCGTGGGCTGAAACGACTTCCTTGGCAATCGACAGACCGAGTCCGGTCCCGCCGATATTTCGCGCTCGGGCCTTGTCGACCCGGTAAAAGCGTTCAAAGATTTTCTTCAAATTCGACTTCGGAATCCCGACACCTTCATCTTTGATACCGATGACGAGCCGTTTCGCCCGCAGCATCGTCCGGAACGTGATCGTCCCACCTTCTGGAGAGAACTTGACCGCGTTCGTGATGATGTTGTCGATGACTTGCGTCATCTTATCTTGATCGGCGTGCACGTAGACGCGACGCTTCATGAGTTTCCGGCGGAACTGGATCGTTTCGCCTTTCGTCATCTCATGGCGCTCGATGATATCGTTGAAGAATTGGATGAAGTCAAACTTCACTTTTTGCATCGTATACTCTTTACTGTCCATCTTCGAGAGCTGGAGTAAGTCGTTGACGAGACGAATCATCCGTTCGGTCTCGTTTTGAGTCGTCTCAAGGAACCGCGGTGCGAGCTCATCATCTTTGTACGCGCCTTCGGCGAGCACTTCGAGATAGCTCCGCATCGTCGTGAGCGGCGTCCGCAGCTCGTGGCTGACGTTGGCGACGAACTCACGGCGGTCTTGTTCGACTTGCTCTTGCTCGGTCACGTCGTGCAAGACGACGATGAGTCCGGTGATCGGACCGCTATGTTTTTGAATTGGTGAGAAGTAGGCGCGGACGAGGAACAGTTCTTCGTCCGTGCTCAGATCGATTAATTTCGTCGGCATCGTCCCGTCTTCCGGGATGACGATCTCATCATCAAACTCGAGCAGGCTCTGCAGATTCGCTCCCATCGCCTCTTCTTCGGCGACGCCAATCATATCGCGGGCCTGATCGTTCATGAGGATGACCCGGAGCGAGCGGTCGGTCGCGACGACACCGTCCGACATGTTCTCTAACACGCTCGTCAAGCGCCGTCGTTCCGCCTCGGTCGTCGCGTTCGCTTCCATCAGTTCATCGGTCAATTCGTTAAAGGCGTAGGCGAGTTGACCGACCTCATCGTCAGAATAGACTTTAACTTTCCGCGAGAAGTTTCCTTTTCGCATCTCGACGGCTTGACGACGCATGTCCGCAATCGGCCGCGTGATCGTCCGTGACAGCAAAATTCCGAGGATGGACGTGATAATCAAGGCGATGAGCGTACCGGTCGCAAGGATCCTCGTCACTTGCTCCATCTGGTTGTATATCGATTGCATCGACGCCTCGATATAGATCATCCCGGTCGTCGTCCCATCGACCTCAGATTTGATCGGGACGGCGACGACGCGCATCCGCTCGTTCGAGTCCTCATAGACGAGCGTCTCTTGCGCACCGCTTGTCGCGAACGATTTTTGAATGAATGAACTCGCCGTCCGTTGTCCGACGAGGCTTTGGTTGTTTTGGTTCGAAGTCGCCCGGACGACACTGTTCGTGTCGATAATTTGGACTTCGCGAATGTCGTCAGCTAGCGTCGTGCTCTCCGTAAACTCAGACAGCAGTTGATCCAGTACCTGGTTCAACTGCTGATCAGTAGTCGAGTCACCGCCGTTCGATGCGATCCCTTCACTGACGTTGTAGCTCAGAAGGTTGGCCCGATCGACGAGCGACTGCGAGAAGTTGTTGATGTATTGTCGTTCGAGGGAGCGTACGAAGTACACTCCGATGACTTGCATCGCAACAAGGATGAGCAGCGCATAGATGACGACGAGCTTCCACTGGATAGATTTAAAGAAGTTCGTCCGTTTCATCGTTTAGTCTTCTTCTCCCGCTTTTAAATAGTACCCGACACCGCGGCGCGTAATAATATACGTCGGTGTACTCGGGCTGTCTTCGACCTTCTCCCGCAAACGGCGGACCGTCACGTCGACCGTACGCACGTCTCCGAAGTAGTCGTAACCCCACACCGTCTGAAGCAAATGCTCGCGCGTCATCACTTGGCCGATGTTTTGGGCCAGGTAATGGATGAGCTCAAATTCACGGTGCGTCAGTTCGATCTTCTCTTCGCGTTTCGTGACCATGTATGAATCCGGATGAATCGTCAAGTCACCGATCACGATATCGTTCGCGTTGGCGCCTTTCGCTTCGACAGCCGGTGCCGTCGCGTGACGACGCATGTTCGCTTTGACGCGGGCTAAGAGCTCGCGTGAGCTGAACGGCTTCGTGACGTAGTCGTCAGCGCCGAGTTCGAGACCGAGTACTTTGTCGATCTCCGAGTCTTTCGCCGTCAACATGATGATCGGCATATCATACTTCTTACGCACTTCACGACACACTTCCATGCCGTCTTTGAGCGGGAGCATGATGTCAAGCAAGATCAAATCAGGCTTGACCTCCTCGACTTTCACGAGTGCCTCTTCCCCGTCATAAGCGACGTGGACGACATAGCCCTCTTTTTCAAGTTTAAACTTCAATATATCAGCGATTGGTTGTTCGTCATCTACCACTAAAATCGTACGATCCATTCAGTGAGTCCTCCTCTATCGTTAAACGTACACGTCTTATTGTAACTCTTTTTCAATGGGTTAGAAAGCGTGGTCCATTTCCACGGAAATGAAAAAAGAGCCGCGAGGGCTCTTAGTCTTATGCTTCGTAGATGTCACGCAAGATGACTGTCTGTTCACGCGCCGGTCCGACCGAGAACGTCAACAGTTCGATGCCCGTCAACGCTTCGATGCGCTTGACATAGCGCTGTGCGTTCACCGGCAAGTCTTCGAACTTGCGGACCCCTGTGATGTCTTCCGTCCAGCCTGGGAGCTCTTCAAACACCGGCTCACACTTCTCGAGGACGCGGAAGTTAGGTGGGTACTCATCGAGGAGCTTGCCTTCGTACTCGTACGCCGTACAAATTTTAAGCGTCTCAAGACCTGTCAACACGTCGATCGAGTTGAGGCATAGGTCAGTGATGCCGCTGACACGACGCGAGTGGCGGACGACGACCGAGTCGAACCAACCGACACGGCGCGGACGTCCTGTCGTCGTACCGTACTCCTTACCGACTTCACGGATCATGTGACCGATCTCGTCATCGAGCTGGGTTGGGAACGGGCCGTCTCCGACGCGCGACGTGTACGCTTTACAGACGCCGACGACGTGGTCAATCTTCGAAGGTCCGATTCCGGCACCGCTCGATACCCCGCCTGACGCCGCGTTCGACGATGTGACGAACGGGTACGTCCCGTGATCGATGTCTAACAGCACACCTTGCGCGCCTTCGAATAGGATTTTCTGTTCTTCGTCGAGCGCATCGTTCAACACGACCGATGTATCACACACGTACTTGGCAAACTGTTGGCCGTACGCATAGTATTCTTCAAAGATATCATCGAACTCGACCGCGTCGACTTCATACATCTTGACGAACATCCGGTTTTTAATTGCGAGGACCGTCTTCAGTTTCTCGGCGAACACTTCCTTGTCGAGTAGGTCAGCGATCCGGATCCCGATCCGTGCCGCTTTGTCCATGTAACAAGGGCCGATCCCTTTGAGCGTCGTCCCGACTTTCGCGTCACCTTTCGCATCTTCTTCAAGCTTGTCTTGAAGCTGGTGATACGGCAAGATGACGTGGGCCCGGTTTGAGATGCGGAGGTTGTCCGTGCTCACGCCGCGCTCATGTAAGTATGCAAGCTCTGTAATAAGCGACTTCGGGTTGACGACCATCCCGTTCCCGATGACACATGTCTTGTCCGAATAGAAGATCCCCGATGGAATCAAGTGAAGTTTATACTTCGTATCATTGAAGACGATCGTATGACCAGCGTTGTCTCCCCCTTGATAACGCGCGACGACGTCGGCTTGTTTAGACAAGAAATCGGTGATCTTCCCTTTTCCTTCATCGCCCCACTGCGTTCCCACTACGACTACTGATGACATAATGAATCCTCCTTGTAGATAAACGTTCTGTTCAAACCATTGGTAAGTGTACACTTGACACTTCAGAAAGTCAACCTAATACCGAACGATAATTTTATGTATTAACCTTTCGTTCGTTATTGACTCGCATTCAATTACTATTTTCCCGATTCTACAAAAAAACACCACCGATCTCACATCGGTGGTGCGAAGGCTTGCGTCTCCATGTTGACGAACTTGTTGTACTCTTTCCGGAACGAGAGTTTGACCGTGCCGGTCGGACCGTTACGCTGTTTGGCGATGATGATCTCGATCGTGTTGGCGTCTTCACTCTCTTTATCGTAATAGTCGTCCCGGTACAAGAAGGCGACGATATCGGCATCTTGCTCGATTGCTCCGGATTCCCGGATATCCGACATCATCGGCCGTTTGTCTTGACGGCTCTCTACGCCACGCGAGAGCTGCGACAAGGCAATGACCGGTACTTGGAGTTCCCGGGCGATCGCTTTGAGCGTACGCGAGATCTCAGAGACTTCTTGTTGCCGGTTCTCGCCCGGCTTGCCGTTCCCGACAATGAGCTGCAAGTAGTCGATCATGATCATGCCGAGACCGTACTCTTGCTTCAAGCGGCGGCATTTGGCCCGAATCTCGTTGACGCGAAGACCTGGTGTATCATCGATAAAGATACCGGCCTGTGATAACGACGACATCGCGAGCGATAGCCGTCCCCAGTCCTCAGACTCGAGTCGCCCGGTCCGCAGACGCTGCGCGTCGATATTGCCTTCCGCACAGAGCATCCGCATGACGAGTTGTTCGGCACCCATCTCAAGACTAAAGATGGCGACGTTTTCGCCCGTACGGACGGCGACGTTTTGCGAGATGTTGAGGGCGAAGGCCGTCTTCCCGACAGAAGGACGGGCAGCCACGATGATGAGGTCGTTACGCTGGAACCCGGCCGTCATCTTGTCGAGGTCACTAAAGCCGGTCGCGATCCCCGTGATCTCACCGCTCGATTGATGCAGCTTCTCGATCGTCGAATAGGCATCCGACAAAACCGAACCGATCGAATGGAAACTCGATTGGCCTTTCCGCTGCGAAACTTTTAAAATGTTTCGCTCGGCATCAGATAGGACCGCATCGACTTCGTCTTGACGCTCGTATCCGTCCGAGACGATATTCGTCGCCGTCCGGATGAGACGCCGGAGCGCCGCCTTTTGATCGACGACGTTCAAATAGTACCCGATGTTCCCGATGGCAGGAACCGCCTCGGCGATTTCGGCCAAGTAGTTCAATCCACCGATCTCATCGAGGATTCCTTGTGATTGGAGCTCCGAACTGAGCGTGACCAAGTCGACGAGTTCCCCGCGGTCGTTGATCTTCAGCATCGCTTCGAAGATCCGTTGATGGCTGACACGATAAAAGTCGTCCGGGTCGACTCGTTCCGAGGCCGTGATCAGCCGGTCAGAATCGAGAATAACTGCCCCAAGGACGGCTTGTTCCGCCTCAACGCTATGTGGCGGAGTATTGACTTGAATCGCATCACTCATTCGTTTCTACCTCGCCTTCAAGCTTCTTGAACATGTACGTTTAACAGTGCCGTGACGTCATGGTGCAACTTCACGGGCACTTTTGTGAAACCGAGCGCTTTGATCGGATGTTCAAGTTCGATTTTACGCTTATCGATCTTGTAACCCATCCCTTTGAGCGCTTCACCGATCTGTTTACTCGTTACCGAGCCGAAGACACGGCCACCTTCGCCTGATTTCGTCTTGACGACGATCGTCTCTTTTTCAAGCTTGTCTTTCAACTGTTGTGCGGCTTTCAGCTCTTCTTCGGCTGCTTCCTCGGCACGGCGTTCTTTCGCTTGAAACGCCTTCAAGTTGCCTGGTGTCGCCTCGACTGCCAAATTTTGCTTGAAGAGTACGTTTTTTGCGTAAGCATCGGCGACGTTTTTCACGTCCCCTGCCTGTCCTTGACCTTTAACATCTACTTTTAAAATGACTTTCATTCCGATTCCTCTCCCTCGTTTTCATCTGTCGTGTAATGATCGATCGCTTCTTTTAACAGCTGTTTCGCCTCGTCGCGACCCACGTTCAACTGCGTGGCCGCGTTCGTCAAGTGGCCGCCTCCGTCGAGCATCTCCATGATGACTTGAACGTTGACGTCGCCGAGCGAACGGGCACTGATCCCGGTCCGACCGTCTGGCAAGATGGCGATGACGAACGACGCCTTGACGCCTTCCATGTTCAGGAGTTGGTCCGCCGATTGGGCGATCAACACTTGATGATGGGCCTCGTCGTCTGAAGCGACCGCGATTGCCATACCGCCTGCATAAATGTCGGTATTCTCTAAAATATGCGACTGTTCGATATAAGAATCGAGGTCTTGCCGCATGAAATGTTGGACGAGCACGGTGTCCGCTCCTTGAATCCGGAGGAATGAAGCGGCATCAAACGTCCGCGACCCGGTCCGGAGCGTGAACCCTTTCGTATCGACCATGATTCCGGCAAGGAGCGACGTCGCCTCTAAAATCGACAGTTTGCGGGTACCCGCTTGATATTCAATCAACTCTGTCACGAGTTCACACGTCGACGACGCGTAAGGTTCCATGTAGACGAGCACCGGGTCCTCGATAAACTCTTCGCCGCGACGATGATGGTCGATGACGACGACTCGTTCGGCCCTGTCTAAAAGATCCCGTGAGATGACGAGTGAGGGACGGTGCGTGTCGACGATGACGAGAAGTGTCTGGTCATCGATGAGCGGTTGCGCCTCAAACTCCGTCAAAAAGTGGCTGTACAAGTCTTCATCATTCTCGACTTCGTGGACGAGCCGTTGAATCCCGACACTCGTCTCGCCGGCCGGGATGACGACGTACGCCTCACGACCGACAAACTCAGCGAGCTTCATGATTCCAATCGATGCGCCGAGCGAATCCATGTCCGGGTTTTTATGTCCCATGATGAGGACACGGCTCGACTCTCGAATCAAATCACGCATCGAGTTCGAGATGACGCGGGCACGTACCCGCGTCCGTTTCTCGGTCGGATTCGTCTTGCCGCCGAAGAAGCGGACTTTTCCGTTATGACGTTTGACGACGACTTGGTCACCACCGCGCCCGAGCCCTAAATCGAGGCTCGATTGGGACAAGTTGCCGAGTTCGGTCAGCGTCGTCTCGCCGCAGCCGATTCCAATCGAGAGCGTGAGCGGAATTTTATGTTCCTTCGTCGCTTCCCGGACCTCATCAAGAATCGAGAAGCGATTGGTCTCGAGTTCCGAGAGCGTTCGTTCGTTCATGACGAGGAAAAACCGGTCGGCAGCCGTCCGACGCATATAAATGTGATATTTTTGCGCCCACTGGTTCAAGAGAACGGTCACACGGCGGTTGATTTCGCTGCGGACCTGTTCATCGACCGCAGTCGACATCTCATCGTAGTTGTCTAAGTAGAGGACGCCGATCACTGTCTGCGTTTCAGAGTACTTCTGTTCAATCTCCGCCTCGTCCGTCATATCGAACAAGTACAGCGTTTGATATTCCTTATTGTACAGGACACGGTATACACGGTCCCCGACTTCAATCGTCGCCTCGTCCTCTTCCTCCTCGATCAACTCCGTAAAGGCCGAATGAATCGAGTCGATCGAGATGCCCAGTTCCATCTCAAGTTCAAAGATGAGTCGGGACTGTTCATTGAACCAACTGATGCGCCGGGTCTCATCGAATATTAGAATCCCGATCGGCATACTCGTGAGCGCTTCTTTGCCGACATCCTCAATCCGATGTGAGAGCGAGTGGACATAACGTTCCCACGCTTTGCGTTCTCGCCGGATCGTCACTTGCTGATACGTGAAGAAGATCAGCGTGCCCACGAACAGGGTGATTGCCGCCACAATGCTGTAGAACGCCAATCCTAACGAAACGAGCATTCCAATCACATACGGAATCGCGTAACGTGCGTATTGGTTCTTCACTGATGTTATTGCTTCACCACTGTGCATGTGTGCCTCCTAAAATGAGTGCCTAGCACTCATGATGTCTAAATGGTTTCTGCTCTATCATACCATATCTGCCGGTTTCACTTACACTCCTACGTGGAGACAGAAAACAAAAAAACGACTTACCCCAAAGGATAAGCCGTGTGTCAAACATTACTCTGCAACGTATGGAAGCAAAGCCATTTGACGTGAACGCTTGATAGCGACAGTAAGTGGACGTTGGTATTTCGCTGAAGTACCGGTCACACGACGTGGAAGAATTTTCCCACGCTCTGAAACGAAGCGCTTGAGTAATTCTACGTCTTTATAATCGATATGAGTGATGTTGTTCGACGTAAAGAAACATACTTTACGACGACGACGACCTCCTGGACGACGTGCCATGTGAAGACCTCCTTTATTAGTTTAGTTTCGAATCGACGCGATCAAAATGGTAGATCGTCATCCGATAAGTCGATTTTGCCGCCACCCGAGAACGGATCTGCTTCAAAACCTTTGTTTGAAGATTGGTTTGAGGACTGAGATGAAGTCGAAGAAGCGGCTGCGCCCCATCCTGATCCACTTGACTCACCACCACCGAAAACATCTCCCGCTGGTGCTGTATCACGTTGCGCTGAGGCACCGCGTGGTTCAAGGAAGCGTACGCTATCTGCTACGACTTCTGCCCGGTAACGACGTTGGCCATCTTGACCCTCGTAACTACTGATTTGAAGGCGACCGTCTACGCCGGCCATGCTGCCTTTTTTCAAATATTGCGCCACGTTCTCTGCTTGTTTGCGCCAAACGACACAATCAATAAAGTCCGCCTCACGCTTCCCATCTTGTCCAGTAAATGGACGATCGCAAGCGAGAGTGAAGCGAGTTACGGCGATTCCGCTCTGCGTATAACGCATTTCTGGATCGCGTGTCAATCGACCAACTAACACAACTCGGTTAATCATCTCAAAGCTCCCCTTTCACAATATGAAGCGTCAAGAATCAACGCTCATCTTTAGTTGTCATTTGACGGACAACGTCATCAGAGATCTTCATGAGACGCTCTGTTTCTTGGATCGCTTTAGGTTCAGCAGTGATGCTAAGAAGAACATAGTATCCTTCGCGCATTTTGTTGATCTCGTAAGCGAAACGACGTTTACCCATATCTGTTGTTTTTTCAACAGTACCTCCGTTTTCAGTGATGACGTTGTTAAAACGTTCAACCAACGCTTTTTTAGCTTCCTCATCAACTGATGGACGGATAATGTAAAGTAGTTCATATTTACGCATTATCTTTCACCTCCTCTTGGACTAGCGGCTCCTACCGGTTGCAGGAGCAAGGAGCAAACAATTGTTTTACTCACGTCATAATATACTATCAAACTTATTTGCATTTTACAATACGTTTCAAGGAAATGTCTTAAACATTGAAGCGGAACGTGACTACGTCGCCATCTTCGAACACATATTCTTTACCTTCTGAACGCAACTTGCCTTGCTCTTTGACGAGTGCCATGTTGCCGGCAGCCGACAAGTCTTCGTACGAGACGACTTCTGCCCGGATGAATCCACGCTCAAAGTCCGAATGGATGACGCCGGCACACTGAGGAGCCTTCATCCCTTGTTTGAACGTCCAAGCACGGACTTCTTTCTCACCTGCCGTGAAGTATGTGGCGAGACCTAGCGTCGAGTACGCGGCATGGATCAGCTGATCGAGGCCAGACTCTTCAATCCCGAGGTCTTGTAAGAACTCAAGGCGCTCTTCTGGCTCAAGCTCAGAGATTTCTTCCTCGATGCGCGCACAGATGACGATCACTTTCGCATCTTCCGTCGCGGCGTGTTCACGCACGGCTTGCACGTACTTGTTGTTGTCCGAGTCCGCGACTTCGTCTTCGCTCACGTTCGCGACGTAAAGCATCGGTTTCATCGTCAACAGTTGGAAGTGTTTGACGATCGCGAGTTGGTCTTCCGTCAATTCGGCTACACGGGCCGGGCGCTCTGATTCGAGGACCGCTTGAACGATCTCGAGTGCTTCAAGTTCTTGGGCGGCCCCTTTATCTTTTGACTTCACCATTTTTTGAACGCGCGTGATGCGCTTGTCGACAAGTTCGAGGTCCGCCAAGATGAGCTCGAGGTTGATTGTCGTGATGTCATCGATCGGCGACACTTTACCGGCGACGTGGGTGATGTTGTCATCTTCAAAACAACGGACGACTTGGCAAATCGCGTCCACTTCACGGATGTTGGCTAGGAACTTGTTCCCGAGACCTTCTCCTTTTGATGCTCCTTTGACGATTCCGGCGATATCTGTAAATTCGAACGCTGTCGGTACCGTCTTCTTCGGTTTGACGAGTTCTGTCAACCGGTCCAAACGCGCGTCCGGTACTTCGACGACTCCGACGTTCGGGTCGATTGTAGCAAACGGATAGTTGGCCGCTTCTACACCTGCTTGCGTGATGGCGTTAAATAATGTCGATTTCCCGACGTTCGGTAACCCGACGATTCCTGCTGTTAATCCCACTTATATTTCCTCCTCATCCGGTGTTTCCCGGGAAATGTTGATCCGTCTGTGGAGTGGGTACGTTCAGTACACCACACCGTCACATCCTTCACAATTATAGATAGTCCTCGATTAAACCGCAACTCACGGTTGCAACATAGATAAGAACGCCACTTATTCAGCGGCGTTCTCTTGTTTAAGCACTTTTTTCAAACGTTTGTCAAAGTCACGTCGCGGCATTAAGACGCTCGCTCCGCAGCCTTGACATTTGATTCGGATGTCCATCCCGACCCGTGTGACTTGCCAACGGTTCGTCTGACAAGCGTGCGGTTTCTTCATCTCTACAAAATCGTTTAACTCATACGATTTAGCCTGCATTTTCGGGCGCTCCTTTAGTCGAAGTCGTTGGAGGCATCATGACCGTGCGTGGATATGGAATTTCAATCCCGCGCTCATCAAGTCCGGCCTTCAACTCTTTATGCAAAATCCGGCCTGCCGCGAAATGTTGCGTCGGCGGCACTTCGGCCATGAGACGGTACACGACTTCCGACGGTCCGAGCGACTGCACGCCGGCGAGTGTGATCGGTTCGATGAACAGATCGTGATACTTTGCCTCGACCGCTTTCGCGATTTCTTTCAGCGCTTTTTCGACCCCTTCTACCTCTTCCTCATAAGCGACCCCGATATCGACGACAGCGACGCTGTTCTCAAGCGAGTAGTTCGTCACTTGCATGATTTGACCGTTCGGAATGATCGTCACTTGTCCGTTCAATCCTTTAAGTTTCGTCGTCCGGATGCCGACTTCGATGACGGTCCCGTCGACTTGTTGGTTCAAGTTCACGTAGTCCCCGTTCTTGTACTGGTTCTCAAAAATAATGAACGCGCCTGTGATGACGTCTTTGACCAAGTTTTGGGCACCGAACGAGATGGCGAGACCCGCGACCCCGGCCGATGCGATCAAACCAGCGATATTGACCCCGAATTGACCGAGTACGGTCAAAATCATAATGAGCCCGATCACATAACGGATCGTGTTTTGCGCCAGTTTCAAAAGCGTTTCATTTTGCCGTTGCGCCACGATGTTATCTTCATGGATTTTACGTAACGTGAACACGCGCTGGACCATCGACGTCAATATTCTTGTCGCCGCATACAACGCCACGATGATGAGCACGACCCCGGTCAGCTTAATCCCAAGGGCGATCCACATCTCTGTGTCTTGAAAATACGCGACGAAGCGGTTGACGTTATTAATCGTCTCGTCGGCCACCGTACTTAAATCTGTTTCTGTATTCTGTGAAGCCATGTTGTCACCTCTAAAGTCATATATTCTAACCCATCAAACCATAATTGATGACTTTTCTCAAACCCTACATCCGGACGTTATAAGTTTCCTTGTTCCGGGAATGGGTTAATACGATATCCTTCCGCAAATGCAACTAGATCACAAACAGCTTAGAAGAGAGGATGAGATTCATGCCGTTTCGCCTAAAACCTCATAAACCATACTCTTTCTTCATCGAACATACTGAACGGAGTGGATCCAAACTTTTTGCTGACCAGCTTCACGAACAGTTGGCGAGCGAGACACACCGTCCGATCGTTCTCGTCTGCATCGGATCCGACCGTTCGACCGGAGATTCGCTCGGTCCCCTCGTCGGTACGTTTCTCGAGGAAAAAATGGTTCGGAACTTGCACGTCTACGGAACACTCACGAAACCGGTCCACGCATTAAACCTAGTAGAAACGCTCCATGAGATTCAGACACGCTTTCACCGTCCGCTCATCATCGCCATCGATGCCTGCCTCGGCCGCTTATCGAGCGTCGGTTACGTCTTCTTCTCGGAAGGCCCGCTCGCACCGGGCGCTGGCGTTCAAAAAGAACTCCCCTCGGTCGGCGAATACAACATCAAGGCGGTCGTCAACGTGAGCGGCTTCATGGAGATGATGATTCTACAAAACACGCGTCTCCACCTCGTTTACGAACTGGCGCGCTTCGTCACCGCCGGATTCGTCGAATTCGATTCGCGAATCGGAAACATCCACCATGAAGAGGCTGCGTTCACAAGACTTCGTCAATCACGTGACGAATCAAAATCTTGAGGTGACAACAGCGTCAACAAATGTTCCAAGTCTTCCTGCGAAAAATATTTCAACTCGAGGACGCCGCCTTTTCGACGTGACCGAATCGAGACATCCATTTGAAGACGTTCCGCAAGCACGGCCTCGACGGCTTCGACGTCGGCGTCTGAGCGTTTGAGCGTCTTTTTTTCTGTGCGCTCTTTTTGCAAATGGCGCTCGAGCCGGCGGACCGTCCACTGCTCAGCAATGACACGTCGCGCGATTTGTTCCATCGCCGCCTCCGACTTCATGCCGGTAATGGCACGGGCATGACCCATCGTCAGTTCCCCGACCATGACCGCGTGTTGGACCGCGCTCGGCAGTCTCAGGAGCCGGAGGCTATTCGTCACATGGCTCCGGCTCTTCCCGACACGTTCGGCGAGCTGTTGTTGCGTCAGCCCTAACGTCTGCATGAGTTGCTCATAGGCGAGCGCTTCTTCGATCGCGTTCAAATCAGCCCGTTGGATGTTCTCGATGAGCGCGAGCTCCATGACCCGATCCGAGTCGGCCGTCACGATGAGCGCCGGAATATCTTCCTTTCCGGCAAGCATCGCCGCCTGATAGCGCCGCTCGCCAGCGATGATCTCATAATAGCCGCTCGCCTTACGGACGACGATGGGCTGCAAGACACCGTACCGTTCAATCGATTGTCGCAGCTCTTCTAGCTTCTCGGCTTCGAATTGCTTCCTTGGTTGGTTCGGGTTGGGACGGATAAATTTGAGCGCTAACTTTTCCATCGTGACGCCTCCTTGTTCATGAATTATAAAAAAAGCACGAGCTCACTTTTGTGGCCGTGCTTTTGGGATTCGGATTCGAATTTCAACAAACTCTTCTTCATCGACTTCTTCGGTTTGAACTTCGATACCGGTTTTCCCGATCAGATCAATCGAGTCACGGATCGTGTTGATCGCGATTCGAGTGTCTCGGGCAAAACTTTTCGTCCGCCGGCGTTGCTTCTTCGGTTTCCGTTTTTCTTCCTCAATCGGCGTCGTCAGGAACGCGACACGTTGTTCCGTCTCTTTGACGTTATAGTCTTCTTCAAGGATCTCCGTGAGTACTTGAATTTGCAGCAACTCTTCTTTGAGCGGCAAGAGCGCCCGGGCATGTCGTTCGTTGATTTGACGGTCACGTAAACATTGTTTGACGTCGTTCGGCAGCTTCAAGAGGCGTAGCTTGTTCGCGATTGTCGACTGGCTCTTACCGAGGCTCTTCGCGAGCGCGTCTTGCGTCAACTGTTTCATCGACAACAACCGGTCATACGCTTCCGCTTCTTCAATCGGGCTAAGCTGTTCGCGTTGTAAGTTTTCGATGAGCGCCAAGGCGGCCGTTGTATCGTCATCCATGTCACGGACGATGGCCGGAATGACGGACCATCCTAACGATTTGACCGCGCGAAAACGACGCTCCCCAGCGATGATCTCATAGCGGTCCCCTTCCGCCTTACGAACGACGATCGGCTGAAGCAATCCGTGCTCTTCGATCGTGACGGCCAACTCTTCAATCTTAGCCGGTTCAAATACTTTACGCGGTTGATAACGGTTTGGAAGAAGTAATGCTAAAGCGATTTCTTGAACCGTGTCGTTCGGTTTAACTTGCGTCATTTCCGTGACGGCCACTTCTTGACGACTTCCGAACAGTTTAGCAAATGTTTTCTTCAACGTCGGCACCCCTTTATGTAAAAAATAAGCAGATTCCACCACTGGAATCTGCTTTTAGTTTCACGTGAAACAAGAATACTCAGATTAGCGGCTCTTTCGCCGGCGTTCCCGCTTTACGCGGATATTTCCCGGGCGTTTTACGTAATTTATCTACAATTACGATATTACGCTCACTCATCTCTCCTGGCAATAGGAACTGGTGTGTCGCTTTTACTTTCCCACCGAGCACCGCCAAGGCATTCTTCGCGTCCACAAGTTCGTCGGAAACTTTCGCGGCTTTGAGCGCCACGAACGTTCCGCCGACTTTTGCGAGCGGTAGACAGTACTCGGCGAGCACCGTCATCCGCGCGACGGCACGGGCCGTCACGACATCAAATTGCTCACGGAATTTTTTATTTTTCCCGAACTCTTCGGCGCGTCCATGGTGGAACGCGACGCCATCTAGCTCGAGAGCGAGGGCGAGTTCGTTCAAGAACGTGATGCGCTTGTTGAGCGAATCGACAATCGTTACATGTAAGTGCGGGAACAAGATTTTGAGCGGTAAGCTCGGGAATCCTGCCCCGGCGCCGACGTCACATACCGTCTCGACGGCCGTGAAGTCGAAATGAAACGCAGCGCTCAGCGAATCATAGAAATGCTTCAAATAGACTTCTTCTTTATCCGTGATCGCCGTCAAATTCATCTTCTCGTTCCATTCGACGAGCATCTCGAAATACCGTTCGAACTGGGCGAGTTGTTTCTCGCTCAGTTCGAACCCTTCTGCCTGTAAGGCTTCAATAAATTGGGATTGATTCATCGTCTCACTCCACCGTTGCGTATTGTCCCTGCTCGATATAGACAAGAAGAATCGATACGTCGGCCGGGTTCACCCCGGAAATACGTGACGC
The DNA here is from genome assembly GCF_004337105.1 of Exiguobacterium sp. SH3S1. Classification (NCBI taxonomy): domain Bacteria; kingdom Bacillati; phylum Bacillota; class Bacilli; order Caryophanales; genus Exiguobacterium; species Exiguobacterium sp. SH3S1. The sequence goes on from NZ_SJUW01000010.1 coordinate 71,898, forward strand.
TTGTCCAATCGAGAGCGGACGAACTTGTTTCAATTTCTGTTGTGCTTCCGTCGCAAGACCACTGATCGCGTCATAGTCGAGCTTCTCAGGGATGCGCTTCTCTTCCATACGACGCATTTTTTCGACTTGCTCGAGCTGTTTCGAGATGTAGCCTTCATATTTCACTTGAATCTCGACTTGTTCAGCCACTTCGAACGGCACTTCGACCAGAGCCGGTGCAAACCGCGTCAGCGTCGCGTACGTCACTTCGGGCCGCTTCAACAAGATGTTGGCATGTGCTGCTTCTTTGAGCGGGTTCGCCCCGACTTCTTCCAAAATCGCATTCACTTCAGCCGACGGTTTGATCACGAGCGACTGGAGCCGCTTCACTTCCGCAGCGATGGCTGTACGTTTGTCTTCAAGATTTGCATGGCGCTCAGCCGACAACAAACCGACTTCGTGTCCGATGTCGCTGAGGCGAAGATCGGCGTTATCGTGGCGAAGGAGCAAGCGATATTCGGCACGTGACGTCAGCAGACGGTACGGCTCGTTCGTCCCTTTCGTCACGAGGTCGTCGATCAAGACACCGATATACGCTTGCGACCGGTCCAAGATGACCGGGTCTTTCCCGAGCACTTTGCAGGCGGCGTTCATACCGGCCATGATACCTTGCCCGGCTGCCTCCTCATATCCGCTCGTCCCGTTGATCTGCCCAGCCGTGAACAGACCGCTGACCGCCTTCGTCTCGAGTGTCGGCCACAGTTGCGTCGGTACAACCGCGTCGTATTCGATCGCGTAACCGGGGCGCATCATCTCTGAGTTTTCAAGACCCGGGATCGTCCGGAGCATCTGGTGCTGGACGTCTTCCGGCATGCTCGTCGAGAAACCTTGGACGTAGATTTCTTCCGTGTCGCGGCCTTCTGGCTCGAGGAAGATTTGATGACGCGGCTTGTCGTTGAAACGAACGACTTTATCTTCGATCGACGGACAGTAGCGTGGCCCTGTCCCTTTGATCGCGCCCGAATACATCGGCGAACGATGCAAGTTCTCGTCAATCAACTGGTGCGTCCGCTCGCTCGTATACGTGAGCCAGCACGGGATCTGTTCGATCGGATTGAGGTCGGTCGACGTGTAAGAGAAGAGCGACGGGTTCTCGTCCCCCGGCTGAATCTCCGTTTTTGAATAATCGATCGTCTTCCCGTCGATTCGCGGCGGCGTACCCGTCTTGAAACGAACAAGTTCAAGCCCGAGCTCTTCGAGATGCTTCGACAGCTCGACAGAAGGCATTTGGTTGTTCGGACCGCTCTCATAAGACAGTTCTCCGATGATGATCTGTCCGCGCATGAACGTACCGGTCGTGACGATGACCGCGTTCGCCCGATACTCCGAGCCTGTGTTCGTGATGACACCGCGTACTTGCCCGTCTTCGACGATGAGTCGCTCGACGAGTGCTTGACGAAGCAACAGGTTCGGCTCGTCTTCAAGCACTTTCTTCATGTGATTTTGATATTGGAATTTGTCCGCTTGCGCCCGTAACGCACGCACCGCTGGACCTTTTGATGTGTTGAGCATTTTCATTTGAATATATGTCGCGTCAATCGCTTTCGCCATCTCGCCTCCGAGGGCATCGATTTCACGAACGACGATCCCTTTAGCGGGACCTCCGATCGACGGATTGCAATACATAAACCCGACCATGTCCGGGTTCATCGTGAGCATCGCTGTCTTCGCGCCCATGCGCGCCGATGCAAGTGCCGCTTCGATCCCCGCGTGACCGGCTCCGATGACGATGACGTCAAACTCGCCTGCCGTGTAAGCCATAGTGTTTCCTCCTTCTTATTTCCCAAGACAAAACTGTGAAAACAGTTGATCAATTAAACTTTCCTGGACCGTGTCCCCATTGATTTCCCCGAGCGTATCCCACGCCCGACGTAAATCGATTTGGACCATGTCAATCGGCATGTTCATGCCGGCGCTACCGAGCGCTTCATCGATTTGCTCGATCGTTCGTTTAATGAGTTGAATGTGTCGTGCGTTCGAGATATATGTCATATCTTGCGACTCGACGCCTTTGGCGAAGAACAAGTTCGAAATCGCCTTTTCAAGCGCATCGATCCCTTCTTCCAATAATAGCGATGTAGCCACAATCGGGCGCCCTGCCGCTAATTTCTCTAGCTTAGAAGAATCCATGTTTTGTGGCAAGTCTGTCTTGTTGATGATGATGATCGCATTCATGCCGGCAATCGCCTCGAATAGCGCCTCATCTTCGACCGTCAAGCCCTCATGACCGTTCAAGACGAGCAAGATGAGATCGGCGCCCGCAAGCGCCTTCCGCGATTTTTCGACACCGATCCGTTCGACGATGTCTTCCGTCTCGCGAATCCCGGCCGTATCGATCAGCTTGAGCGGAACGCCTTTGACGTTCACGTACTCTTCGATCGTGTCGCGCGTCGTTCCCGCGATTTCCGTGACGATCGCCTTCGTTTCCTGGACGAGCGTGTTCAACAGCGAGGACTTGCCGACGTTCGGCCGTCCGATGATCGCTGTCGCGAGACCTTCGCGCAAAATCTTTCCTTGGCGAGCCGTTTCGAGCAGTTGTTCGAGCACACGTTTCACTTCGCCCGCCTTCTCTTCAACGATCGCTTGCGTCATCTCTTCAGCATCGTACTCTGGGTAATCGATATTGACCTCGACGGCTGCGATCGTTTCAAGCAACAGTTGACGCAAATCGCGGACGAGCCGCGACAAACGACCTTCCATCTGTGACATCGCCACGGTCATGGCGCGGTCGGTCTTCGCCCGAATCAAATCCATGACCGCTTCCGCTTGTGACAAGTCGATGCGGCCATTCAAAAAGGCGCGCTTCGTGAACTCGCCTGGTTCTGCCAATCGAATGTTCGGTTGTTCGAGGATCAGCTCGAGGACACGATTGACCGCGATGATTCCTCCGTGACAGTTGATTTCGACGACGTCTTCTCGCGTGAACGTCTTCGGCGCCCGCATGACGCTGACCATCACTTCATCGATGACCTCGTCTGTGCCAGGCCGTTTCAGTTTTCCGTAATGAATCGTGTGCGAGTCCACTTCCGTCAAGTCTTTGCCCGCGAACACGTTCGCCGTCGTCTCGACAGCCTTGTCACCGGACAAACGGACGATTCCGATTGCCCCTTCACCCATCGGCGTCGAAATGGCTGTAATCGTGTCAAACTCTAGCATAATCTTCCCCTCCCATACTTCAAACATCTTTATCTATCATATGCATAACGCACCTACTATACACGATATTTAGCTCGAACGAAAGGGTCCGACCTTTACGTTACAAGTTGCTTTTTCAGTTTTTACTTTTGTACAATAGCGGAATATATTTCCAAAGGAGGCACGACGGAATGAGACAACTTGAGGCCATTTCTAAACTGACGGACGTGTTACAGCAAGACGAAGCCGTTCAAGCGATTTTTCTTAAAGGATCGTTTGGACGCGGGGAAGGCGATGAGCATTCGGACGTCGACCTTCATGTCATGGTCGCCCCGGATTGGCTCCAATGCGAAAAGAGCCGCCTGTGAAATCAGGCGGCTCTTCGTTCATCCGTGCTGGCGTCTTGCAGACCGAAGCGTGAAATAGAGTACTAATTCGATGAGACCGACGGCAATTAAAAAGCCGCCGAACAATTGAAACAAGACGAGTAAGCTGTCGAACGGGTTCGCCAGCATGAGTAGCCCGATCCCGATCCACAACAAGCTGCTCAATAGAAAGAACATCCACCGACTCGCAATCGTCTTGCGAAAACCAACGGCTTGAATGAGCCGGATGAGCCCGCCAAACAAGAACAAGAAACCGATGAAGAGCGGCAAGAGGCTGGCTAACGTTTCAGCGAAGAAAAAGACGATCAAGGCAATCAAGATATAGACGATCCCCATAAAGAAGGATGGCGGCAACCCATCTTTTCGTTGGCGAAGACCTTGGAACAACACCCAAAGACCGAGCACAGCAAAATAACCGGCGACGAGATAAACGATGACGTCAAAGAAAAAGCGCGGATTAAATAAAATCAGTAACCCGATCAACAAATAAATACCGGCTTGGACTAACGTCGAACGCTCAAGCCGTTTGATCAGCGTCTCCATTAGGAATGCTCCCTTCTTGATTCAGATAATTGGTCCTTAATCCTATTCCCGCATTTTATCCACAATACTTCTCTTGTCACAAAAAAAGGCTGTGGATCATTTATCCACAGCCTCAACGTTTATTTGCGTTTTTTCTTTTTGTTCTGTTTTTCTTCTTCTGCGAGTACCGCACGCTCTGCTTCTTTCGCAGCGATTTTCGCCTCAGCTTGAACTTTCATCTTCTCACGCATCGGCAACATGATCGCCATCGTCACAATGATTGAGATGATGTAACCGACGACCCAGTACATCGAGAGGGCTGCCGGGAGGGTGATCGACATGACGAAGATCATGACCGGGAAGATATAAAGCATCATCTTCAACTGCGGGTTTTGTTCTTGCCCCGCCATTGAGATTTTTTGTTGGGCATACGTCAAGATCGCAGCAAGGATCGGCAAGATGAACGTCGGATCCGGCGCACCAAGGTCGAACCAAAGGAAACTTGCTTCAAAGATTTCAGGTGTCCGACGAATCGCATCATAGAATGCGAACAAGATCGGCATTTGAATCAAGATTGGCAAACACCCTGCGAGCGGGTTGATTTGGTAGTCTTGATACATCTTCATCATTTCTTCTTGCAGTTTACGCTGTGTCTCTTGGTCTTTCGAGCTATACTTCTCACGAAGCTTGAGCATTTCCGGCTGCAACACTTGCATCGCACCCATACTCTTCGTCTGCTTGATCATGAGCGGTAAGATCAAGAGGCGGACGATGATCGTCGCAATGATGATCGAATACCCGTACTGCCAAGTGCCGCCGATTAAATAAGCCGCTTCTTTTAACAACCATGCTAGTGGCCATACAAAGTATTGAGACCAGAAGCCTTCCGTTTCAGCCGTGATCGGCTCTCCTTGGATTGTCGATGGATCGACACATCCGGCCATCAACAAGATGACACCAGTCATGACGGCCAATAATCCTAATTTCAGGTTTTTGCTCATAATTCCTCCTACGCTTTCTGTATCGATTCTTTTAGTTGCGTCACACGTCTATCGGTCAATCCTAATTAGTTCGCGTTATATATGAAAGAACGAGCTCGGATTGTTATGATCGATCGACTTGTCTCTGTTGCCAAACTTTAGCTCGTTTGAAGACATGCTTCAAGCTTTCCGTCACTTCATCTTGCGAGAGCGACGTCGCCGGTTTACGAGCGATGATGACATAATTATGCGGAGCTACGTTCGGTTCGAGCAAGCGAAGCGATTCACGCATCAATCGTTTCATTCGGTTTCGTTCCACTGCGTTCCCTAACTTTTTGCTGACAGAAAGTCCAACCCGGAAATGCGCTTGATCCGCCTTCTGCGTGTAGACGACAAACTGACGATTAGCCACGGAGCGTCCTTCGCGAAACACCGCTTGGAACTCTTCATTCTTTTGGAGGCGGTATTCTTTTTTCAAAATTCTCACTCCATCCTTCGCTTCAAAAATCGTCACCTAACATCATATCATATCCCATTCATTTCAACGAGTGAGAATCAATTTTTTCCGTTCGATTCTGTGACGATAAAAAAAGATTGCCCGAGGATCAGTTCCCCGGGCAATCTTTTGATCTTTATTAGACAGTCAAGGCTTTGCGGCCTTTACGACGACGAGCTGCAAGAATGTTGCGGCCGTTTTTAGTCGCCATACGCGAACGGAATCCGTGAACTTTTTTACGCTTACGGTTGTTAGGATTAAAAGTTGGTTTCATGGTTAAAGCACCTCCTCAAGGTTAACGCTCTATTAGCAAGTTATAGTTTCATTTAAGGCAGTCTTTAAGATTATATAAACTGTTCTACCGATTGTCAATGGCATTTCAAGAGGTTTTCGAATCGGGCACGAATAGTTGGCAGCGATGGACTTGATCTCCCCAGCTAGACGGATCAGGCTAGACATCGATAAAATAGGGGACTAAACGAGACGCAACCTTTACATTTGAGCCGTCATTCCTTTACAAATAGCTTGATAAAGCCATTTTATCCACATATCCACCTAGTTATCCACACTTATATGTGTATAACTCCGTCTTTTTCAACAATTGTAACGTGTGGTTTCTTAAAATTCCACTTTCTTCTCTTACAAAAACAATACGTTATTTTCTTTCTCCCTCTTTTGTGCATAACTTTTTCATGACGGCTCGTTCACTTTAAGTTTATCCACAACATATCCACAGCTTATCCACACTGTCCACAGCATGTGGATAAGTGCCTGTGGATTGTTTTTTAAATCTGTGGATAAATGTCAAAAACCGTTGCCACGTCTATTTTATTTTGCTAAACTAAATGTGCACAACTCGTGGATGATATTTCATCAATTCCGAGATATACACAGCCTGTGGATAACTGTTATCCCCATAGTTAACACCTTGTGGATAACGTTATCCACAGTTTTTGTTTCCTGGGGATAAGCCTAGTTTCTACTATAAGAATAGTGAATGTGTATATCATGTGAATAAGTTTCGCCAATATGTGAGTAAAGGAGGTCTTTCATTGAAAAATGCTCGCGAGATTTGGAGAAATGTTTTATCTCTAATCGACGAAGAAGAACGAACACCAAAAGCTAGCTTTGACATGTGGTTGAAGTCAACGGAAGGAATTTCATTGATGGGAACGACACTCGTCGTATCTGCACCCGCTAGTTTCATTGTCACTTGGCTCGAACGTCAGTACTTGTCATTACTGCAAGATACGGTTGAGGAAGTGACGAACAATCGACTTGAGATTCATTTTATCGAGGAGTCGCAAGCGCACAAGTATGCTCCTGCCGAGGGATCAAAAGAAGCGATTGCCGCTACAGAAACGAGAGAGCAGCCGGTTCCAGTACGATCAAAAGAGGAAGGGAACCTCGGTCAATTAAACGATAAGTATATCTTTGAAACGTTCGTCATCGGTTCGGGCAACCGGTTTGCCCACGCTGCCTCACTGGCTGTGGCCGAAGCGCCTGCGAGAGCTTACAACCCGCTCTTCATCTATGGGGGAGTCGGACTTGGAAAGACACACTTGATGCATGCGATCGGTCATTACGTGAAAGGGCAGAAGCCAGGCGCACGAATCGCCTACGTTTCGTCGGAAAAGTTTACAAATGAGTTCATTAACTCAATCCGCGACAATAAGACAGAGGAGTTCCGTAACCGTTACCGGAACATCGATGTTCTATTAATAGATGACATTCAGTTCTTGGCCGGGAAAGAACAGACGCAAGAAGAGTTCTTCCACACGTTCAATGCGCTCCATAACGATCAAAAACAAATCGTCATCTCGAGCGATCGGCCGCCTAAAGAGATTCCGACGTTAGAAGATCGTCTCCGATCTCGGTTCGAATGGGGACTGATCACGGATATCACGCCGCCTGACCTCGAGACGCGGATCGCGATTTTACGGAAGAAAGCGACAGCTGAAGGGCTTGATATCGCCAATGACGTCATGCTCTACATCGCGAATCAAATCGACACGAACATTCGTGAGCTTGAAGGCGCACTTACCCGCGTCGTCGCCTATGCGAAGCTGGTCGCCCGGCCGATTGACCCTGATGTCGCTGCCGAAGCGCTCCACAACATCATGCCGGTGCAAGAGGCGAAGAAGATTGTCATCCGTGACATCCAAGAGATCGTCGGTCATCACTTTAACATCGAGGTCGATGAGCTCAAAGCGAAAAAACGGACGAAGACGCTCGCTTTCCCGAGACAGATCGCGATGTATTTATCACGCGAGATGACCGAGAGCTCACTCCCTAAAATCGGAGAAGAGTTCGGTGGGCGGGATCACACTACAGTTATCCACGCTCATGAGAAGATTAGCACGTTACTCAAGCATGATCCGGAGATGCAAGAGACGATTAAAACATTGAAGAAGGCGCTGTCGTAACCGTCTCATTCCTCTTGTGGATATCCTGTGGATAAACAAGCCGAGTTATCCACACGTTATTCACAGGCAGATTGGCTCAACACCAGTTGTTCAAGTGAGTTATCCCCACTATCCACAGCCCTTATTACTATTATGACTTAAATAATACTATTATTATTAAACTATATGACTCATTTCACTTAGGAGGAATTATCCACATGCACTTAACGATTCAGCGCGATGTATTCATGCAAGCCGTACAAGATGTATCAAAAGCTGTTGCTTCTAGAACGACGATCCCGATTTTGACAGGATTAAAACTTGAAGCCCATGCAGATGGATTGACGCTCACAGGAAGTGATACGGAAATTTCGATCGAACGATTGATCCCGGTCGAAGAGGGTGGAATCGAACTCATCCAAATCCAACGTGCCGGTAGCGTCGTCTTGAACGCCCGTTTCCTTGGTGAAATCGTCAAGAAGCTTCCGACGAACGAAGTCACACTCGAAGTCTCACCAAACTTCATGACGCGTATCGAATCAGGTCAAGCGGAGTTCCATCTGAACGGACTCGACCCAGACGAGTATCCACGTCTCCCTGAACTAGCTAGCGACCGCCGGTTCTATCTTCCGGCCGATTTGTTGAAGACGATCATTCGCCAAACAAGCTTTGCCGTCTCGTCGCAAGAGACACGGCCAGTCCTGACAGGTGTGAATTTCTCAGCTGAAAAAGGATTTTTGACATGCGTCGCGACGGATAGCCATCGGTTAGCACTGCGCCGGGCCCGTTTTGAAACAGATGACGATTTGACGTTCCAAAACGTCGTCGTACCTGGTCGTTCGCTCAATGAGCTCGCGAAATTACTCGACCGTGAAGAGTTGCCGATTGAAATCGTCTTGACGGACCAACAGATTCTATTCCGTCTGAAAAACATTTCGTTCTTTTCACGTCTTCTTGATGGAGCGTACCCAGATACGTCTCGCTTGATCCCAGAAGAATATCGGACTGCAGTTCGTTTGAATGCGAAAGATTTCTTACAGGCGATTGATCGTGCATCGCTGTTGGCACGTTCGGATCGCAACAATGTCATCAAGTTCGTGGCTGAAGAAGCGAACACGGTCGAAGTCTCTTCACACTCGCCTGAAGTCGGGAAAGTGTCCGAGCGGGTCAGCATCTTATCGCTCGAAGGTGAAGAACTCAAAATTTCGTTCAACTCGAAATTTGTCATGGATGCGCTTCGTGCGCTCGATGCGACGGAAATCGAGGTTCAATTCACAGGTTCGATGCGCCCGTTCATTTTGCGTCCGGTCGAACAAGATAGTGTCCTTCAGTTGATTTTGCCAGTCCGCACATCGTAATCAAGATGGAGCGAATCGGGGATGATGAGGTGTTTCACCTTATCATCCCTATTTTTGCCTTATTCGACGTTTTTCGATAAACTAATATGTATGGCGATTTTTTGTGAAAAGTATGAAGGAAAGGAAGTGACGACATGGAAAAAGTGTCGATTACGACCGAGTATGTAACACTCGGACAATTTTTAAAATTAGCTGATATTATTTCAAGCGGAGGCCAAGCGAAATTCTTTTTGGAAGACGTTGAGATCAAAGTGAACGGCGAGGTCGATCAACGCCGCGGCCGTAAACTCCGCGACGGAGACAAGATTGAAGTCGAGGGCTACGGGGACTTCCAAATCGAGGGGAACTAACGTGCACTTATTGTCGATTCGACTGCAAAACTACCGCAACTACGAAGCCCTTGAGCTAAATTTTTCAGAACAGACGAATGTTCTCATCGGTGAGAACGCCCAAGGCAAAACGAATCTGCTCGAATCGATTTACGTACTTGCGCTCGCAAAGTCGCATCGGACGACGCAAGACCGTGAACTGATCGGGTGGGAAGCGGAAACGGCCATCGTCGAGGGTCGGATCCATAAACGTACCGGTGAAACGGTACAGTCGCTGAGCTTTTCTCCGAAAGGGAAAAAAGCGAAACTGAACCACCTCGAGCAACGACGGCTCAGTGACTACGTCGGAGCGTTCAACGTCGTCTTGTTCGCGCCAGAAGATCTTGCAATCGTCAAAGGCAGCCCTCAAGGAAGAAGACGTTTTTTAGATATGGAAATCGGACAAGTCAGTCCGATTTACTTACATGACTTGAATCAGTATTTGAAAACACTGAAGCAACGGAATGCATTTTTAAAACAACTGTCGATTAAAGGTGGGGACGAGACATTGCTCGAAGTGCTCACCGACCAACTGATTGAGCTTGCCGTCAAAATCGTCTCCAGGCGCCACCATTTTATCGATCAACTCGAGAAATGGGCCGGACCGATCCATGCAGGAATCACTCGGAACTTAGAAACGTTGACGATTCAATACGTCTCGGACACGTTTCAAAAAGAACGTCACACGAAAGAACAGATGTTTGAAACGTATCGGCAAAAGTTTGATAAAATAAGAGAGAACGAACGAAGAAGAGGTGTGACCTTGTTCGGTCCCCATCGCGACGACTTCGAACTGTACGTCAATGATCGGAACGTCCAAACGTTCGGTTCACAGGGCCAGCAACGCACGGCGGCCTTGTCGTTAAAACTAGCGGAGATTGAACTGATCCACGAAGAGGTCGGGGAGTATCCGCTGCTGTTGTTAGACGACGTCTTATCTGAATTAGATGATCATCGCCAAACCCATCTGCTTGATACGATGGGGCAGAAAGTCCAAACGATTATTACGACGACCAATATCGATGGAATTGCTCACGAAACGATTCAACAAGCCAAGTTGTTTCACGTGAAACAAGGTAAAGTTGAGACGGAATCTGTCTAACGTACGACCAATCCTTATGAACACCAATTCATGTATAGTAGGTGAATGAAACCGATGAGTAACGAAAATGAAAAACAAATGCAAGATTACGGTGCCGATCAGATTCAAGTGCTTGAAGGGTTAGAAGCCGTTCGTAAACGCCCAGGGATGTATATCGGTTCGACGGGTTCGCGCGGGCTCCACCACTTAGTGTGGGAAGTCGTCGACAACTCGATTGATGAAGCGCTCGCCGGTCATTGTGAAACGATTACCGTGACGATCGAACCAGGCAACTCTGTCGTTGTCGAAGATGATGGCCGGGGGATTCCGGTTGACATTCAGAAAAAGACAGGACGTCCTGCCGTTGAAGTCATCTTCACCGTTCTCCACGCCGGAGGTAAATTTGGCGGCGGTGGATATAAAGTGTCGGGTGGTTTGCACGGAGTCGGGGCGTCCGTCGTTAACGCCTTGTCGAAGAAACTCGAAGTATTCGTACGCCGAAACGGTAACGTCTACTATCAAGCGTTCAAACGCGGCGCCCCTCAAGGTGAGCTCGAGATTGTCGGTACGACAGACACGACCGGTACGACGGTTCGTTTCTTCCCAGATGGAGACATCTTCGACGAAACACTCGAATACGATTTTGATCTTCTAGCAACGCGCTTGCGTGAACTTGCTTTCTTGAACAAAGGACTTCGCATCGTCGCAAAAGATGAGCGGGGCGACGAAACGATTGAGCGAAACTATTGTTACGAAGGCGGGATCAAGTCTTACGTCGAGCATTTGAACCGTTCGAAGTCTTCGATCCACGATGAGCCGGTTTATGTACACGGTACGAAAGACGGGATCGAAGTAGAAATCGCGCTGCAGTACAACGAAGGGTTCTCTAGCAATATTTACTCGTTCACAAACAACATTCCGACACACGAAGGCGGGACGCACGAGACCGGGTTCAAAACGGCACTGACACGGGCGATCAACGATTACGCCAAACGCTTTGGATTGATGAAAGAGGCTGATGGCAGTCTTTCCGGCGACGACGTGCGTGAAGGGATGACCGCGATCGTCTCGGTCAAACACCCGTCACCGCAGTTCGAGGGACAGACGAAGACGAAGCTCGGTAACGCTGACGCCCGTACGGTGACAGATTCACTCTTTAGCGAGACGTTCGAACAGTTCTTGCTTGAGAACCCGTCGGTCGGCCGACTCATCGTCGACAAAGGGCTCATGGCAGCCCGTGCCCGCCTCGCGGCCAAACGCGCCCGTGAAATGACACGTCGTAAAGGCATCCTTGAAGTCAGCTCGTTGCCAGGTAAGCTGGCCGACTGTTCATCGAAGGACGCATCGAAATCTGAACTGTACATCGTCGAGGGTGACTCGGCCGGTGGATCAGCCAAGTCAGGACGCGACCGTCATTTCCAAGCGATTTTGCCAATCCGAGGTAAGATCATCAACGTCGAGAAAGCAAGACTCGATAAAATCTTAGCCAACCAAGAAGTTCGGACAATCATCACGGCACTTGGGACCGGGATCGCCGACGAATTCGATCTCGGCAAGGCGCGTTACCATAAGTTGATCATCATGACCGATGCCGACGTCGATGGTGCCCACATCCGGACACTGTTGCTGACGTTCTTCTATCGTTACATGCGGCCACTTATTGAGAGCGGCTACGTCTACATCGCCCAGCCGCCACTCTACGGTGTAAAACATGGTAAAGAGATTGTTTACGTCCAAAACGACCGCGAACTCCAAGAAGCAATCAAACGACTTCCTGAGAACGCGCGCTATAGTGTACAGCGCTACAAGGGTCTCGGTGAGATGGACCCGGAACAACTTTGGAGCACGACGATGAATCCAGAGTCTCGCTCGATGCTTCGTGTCGACCTTCAAGACGCCATCGAGGCAGATGAGGTCTTTGAGACGCTCATGGGCGACAATGTCGAGCCGCGCCGTGACTTTATCCAGTCACACGCACACTACGTGAAAAACCTCGATATTTAAAAAGAAGGGTAGGCAATAACGAATGGCAGAACAAGAAAATATCAAGGATATAAATATTAGCCAAGAGATGCGGACGTCGTTCATGGACTACGCGATGAGCGTCATCGTGTCGCGTGCCCTCCCGGACGTACGAGATGGTCTCAAGCCGGTTCACCGCCGTATCCTTTACGCGATGAACGAGCTCGGGATTCGTGCCGACAAGCCCCATAAGAAGTCTGCCCGTGTCGTCGGGGACGTCATCGGTAAGTATCACCCACACGGTGATTCAGCTGTTTACGAGACGATGGTTCGGATGGCACAAGACTTCAGTTATCGCTACGAACTCGTTGATGGCCACGGAAACTTCGGGTCCGTCGATGGAGACTCGGCAGCGGCAATGCGTTACACGGAAGCCCGGATGTCGAAAATCGCGATGGAACTCGTGCGCGATATTGGTAAAAACACGATTGACTATCAAGCAAACTTTGATGGTGAAGAGAAAGAACCAGTCGTTATGCCGGCCCGTTTCCCGAACTTCCTCGTCAATGGTACGAGCGGGATCGCGGTCGGGATGGCGACGAACGTACCACCACATAACTTGAACGAAGTAATCGATGGCGTGCTTGCGCTCACGCACAATCCGGACATCACGATTTCAGAGCTCATGCAGTACATTCCGGGTCCGGACTTTCCGACGTCTGGTGAGATTTTAGGACGCAGCGGTATTCGCCGGGCGTATGAGACAGGTCGCGGATCGATCACGATGCGCGCGAAAGCCGAGATCCAAGTGTTGAAGAACGGCCGTGAACGCATCCTCATCCATGAAATTCCGTATCAAGTGAACAAGGCCCGTCTCGTTGAAAAGATTGCTGACCTAGTTCGCGACAAGAAAATCGAGGGCATCACAGACCTTCGTGACGAGTCGGACCGAAACGGAATGCGCGTCGTCATCGAGGTACGCCGCGATGCGAACGCAAGCGTCATTTTGAACAACTTGTATAAACAGACGCCGATGCAAACGACGTTTGGGGTGAACATGCTCGCGCTCGTCGGAGGACGTCCGAAAACGCTCAACTTGAAACAAGCGATCTATTATTACATCGAACACCAAAAAGAAGTCGTTCGGCGCCGGACGCAGTTCGACCTCGATAAGGCAGAAGCGCGTGCGCATATTCTCGAAGGTCTCCGTGTCGCGCTCGACCACCTCGATGAAGTCATCGCCATCATCCGCAGCACGCGGACCGGTGACGAGGCCCGTGAGAAATTGATTGCTCGCTTCGGACTATCAACAGAGCAGACACAAGCCATTCTCGATATGCGTCTCCAACGGTTGACCGGTCTTGAACGCGAGAAGATCGAAGGCGAGTATCGCGAGATCCGTACGTTGATCGAAGAATTGCGTGCGATTTTAGGGGATGAGGAACTCCTTCTCGAAATCATTCGCAATGAGTTGACTGAAATCAAAGAGCGTTACGGCGATGCACGTCGTACGGTGATTCGTACCGACATCATCGAGCTTGAGGATGAGGATTTGATCCCGGTTCGGGACATGATGATCGCACTGACGAGCGAAGGCTACATCAAATCGATTCCGAGTGACTCGTATCGCACACAACGTCGCGGCGGTCGAGGGAAACAAGGAATGGGTACGAATGACGAAGACTTCGTATTGCGCCTCTTATCTGCTTCAACGCACGATACGATCTTGTTCTTCACGAACTTCGGTCGCGTGTTCCGCTTGAAAGGATATGAGATTCCTGAGATGAGCCGAACCGCGAAAGGGATGCCGATTATCAACTTACTCCAAGTCGATAAGGGTGAGAAGGTCGAAACGATGATCCCGGTCGACTTTAATAGCTATTTGGCGGACAAAGCCATCGTTGAGGACGCTGGTGAAGGTTCAGAAGAAGAAGAAGTGGCTGATGAGCAATTGTCACTCGTGTTTATCACGAAGCACGGACTTGTCAAACGGTCACCGCTTTCTGCCTATGCCCGCATCAACAAAAACGGATTGCGTGCCATCAGCTTGAACGATAGCGATGAGCTCGTTACTGTACGTCTAGCGAAGAGCGACGACGAGATGTTGATTGTGACACACGCCGGGATGTCGATTCGCTTCCCGCTCGAAGGTGAGGTCCGTTCGATGGGCCGTACGGCTCGCGGTGTACGTGCGATTCGATTGAAGAAGGATGATGATCGAGTCGTTTCGATGGAAATTGTACGCCCGACACAAGACGTGCTCATCATCACGGAAAAAGGATACGGCAAACGCACAGCGATGGAACAATTCCGGACACAAGGTCGAGGCGGTTCTGGAATTATCGGAATCAAGACAGACCGCGGAACTGTCGTCGGGATGCGCGTAGTCGATGAAGATGATGACATCATGCTCATGACCGAGCTCGGTGTCGCGATTCGAATCGATGCCCAAACAATTTCGCAAATGGGGCGTAGCACGCGCGGTGTTAAAGTCATGAATATCGAAGATGGCGACCGCTTGGCGACAATTGCTAAACTGAAAAAAGATGAATTAGAAGATGAATTAGAAGAGGAATCGACAGTTGATGTGGAGAATGGGTTTGTTGATGAAGCACCCGAAGTTGGCCCATCGTCTGAAGAGACTGAGTAAGACGAAAAGGTTGAACGGTGCTTCCGTTCGACCTTTTTTCATATAATCAGGAGGGATGAGCATGCGACTTGCCATTTCAAACGTTCACGTTGGGATGACGCTTTTGACGTCAGTTTCTTCGTTAGAGGCAGGAACGAAACTGACAAACGAACATTTACGCTTGCTCCGTTTTTTAAAGGTAGGAGCCATTGATGTTGCTCCGGTCGAATGTCGCCATCTTACCCGCGACGAGGAAATCGATCTATGTGCAAAAGTGCTCCAATACGAACGGCATTACAATCAATGGGAAGAACGGATTGCCCCCAACCCTTACGAAGCGCTTGAATTCGTCCATCAACTGTTCAAACGTGAATATCCGCTATCGGCCGTCGTCACGTTCTTTACGAATCAACCACTTCGAAAAAATCATGTGATTCATCATGCGATTTATCGAGCTTTAGTAGCCAAGACGCTATCGAAATACCGAGGAGACGAACACCGCATTCAATTCGATTATGGTGTTGCTTCTTATTTCGCAGATGCGAGCTACGCTAAAATACGAAAATGGTCCCACATGCGCTATTTCACAAAAATGGAACGAGAGCTATTGTATCAGCACCCGCTCGTCTCGCTTACGATGTTACCGCAAGATCAGACACTTAGAGCCAGGGTCGGTAAATTGATTGCCGAACATCATGAGCGTTTAGACGGGTCAGGTTTTCCGAGTCGGTTAGAAGAACGAGCCCTTCATCCTGCATCACCGTTGTTCATCGTCGCCGACCGATTCTGCCAATTGACAGCCCCACGTACGTTCAGAGAAGCGTTGACACCAGAAGAGGCTTATTTTTATATGTGGCAAAATGAGGCATACGATGGGGAAGCGTTGACGCTCTTAGCTACACTGCTTGGCTTTTACGAAGTAGGACGGACTGTCTTACTGAGTAGCGGTGTGCGCGGAACGATTCAATGCTACACGCCGAGCGTGGAACAACCGGTCGTAATCTCTGAACCAACACAAGAAACATACGATTTATCTCAACTTGATGAGGTTCGAATCGTCGCTTTTCAGTAACCGTCTAGCGTGTTCCTTCTATATAGTGCCGTCGAAAGAATACGCTAGATATTATTCTTTCAAAATATTTTATTTTTATAGTTGACGAATATAATCACAGATGCTATTATTAATGAGTCGCTAAGAGCGGCAGACGAACTTTGAAAACTGAACGATGAGGCAAAAAAAGTTTTACAAGTTTTGATTGAAGCGCAAGCTTCGTCATTTTCAAGAGCTATATCAAATTCTTTGGAGAGTTTGATCCTGGCTCAGGACGAACGCTGGCGGCGTGCCTAATACATGCAAGTCGAGCGCAGGAAATCGACGGAACCCTTCGGGGGGAAGTCGACGGAATGA
>NZ_SJUW01000011.1:0-74838 GCF_004337105.1 Exiguobacterium sp. SH3S1
CATCTTTGGCGACGCGCGCCTAACAGCGGCACTCGTCGATCGCGTCATCCATCACGCTCACATACTAAACTTCACAGGTGACAGTTATCGTGTCACGCATGCGTTGTCGAAACACTAAGACCCAGCTAGCAAAGTTCTGTACTTTTCGTTGCATTATTGTGCACATTTGTATTGCAAAATACACCATTCAGGACATCAACTCGCGCATTCCAATTCCGAACTTTGGAATGGATAGTGAACACGTCATCGGACTCCCAACGACTCGTTCCGAAATATAATGAGAACGCATGGGGGTTCGCGATTTCTTCAATTACTTTCGCTTGAAATAACTTCATGCCCTTTTCATAAACTTCTATCCAAAACGTGGCACCTGTCACAGAAACAATCAATTTGAAAACCGCTATCCGATTACGTTTTTTATTTGATTTTGGCGTTTTATTCAATAAGACGACCAACTTGTAGTCGTTCATTTCGATTTGCTTCAAACCTTGTTCGATGATCTCAGAAATCGCTTCTTTTTCACTGAACGTATGTACTTTTAATAGTGGTACGAGCACGTCGCGAACGAGCTCAGCAAAATGACGAAACTTCTCTTTCTCGTCAAGAATCATCAAGTAGTCCTCATAGTCGAACGTCTTACTCATGAACTCATGAATCAACACTTGATGACTAGTGTCGTCAAACGTGTGTTGCGTGTATGACTTCGTCTCACTTCCCTCTAAAAGTTCGATTCCAACAAGGGCATGGGAAGTAAATTGGAGTGCTCCACGTTCGATATGTCTCGATAAATGACTCGAGAGCAATTCTTCAAAAACGTATGACGAGTGAATCTCGGTGATGTGTCTCTTCCTCCAGTTCCGGTCACGCTGTTGATTAAGAGTTGTGCCTAAACGGATTGAAAAACTGCTCATCTACATACCTCCATGTTCTCTAATACTATCATACAAAAACTCCCTTTAATAATCACTCGGATCATTAAAGGGAGTCATTTTTATTTGATTACTTTGTATTCCAGCGCTTCCCCGTTCGTTTCAATCACATGCTTGTACCAATCGAACGAGTCTTTCTTCATCCGCTCCATCGAGCCGTTGCCTTCATTGTCACGGTCGACGTAGATCATGCCGTAGCGTTTTTTCATCTCGCCCGTCGTGAATCTTCCCGTCAACAATCTCATCGACGGCGCCGAAACCGTTCTCGACGATGAAGAGCGGAATCTGATAGCGGTCATACAACCGGTTAAGCACGTAGCGGAGACCGACCGGGTCAATCGCCCAACCCCAGTCGCTCGACTTGATATATGGGTTCTCGACACCGTTCGGCAGACCGCCGTTGACGATGTCGCCGCTGTTGTCGGCGACGACGTCACTCTTCACGGTCGTCGACATGTAGTAGCTGAAACCGAGGTAGTCGACAGTCCCGTTCTTCAAGATGTCGTCGTCCCCGTCTAGAATCGGGATATTGTAGCCCTCTCGCTCGAACTCGTTCAAAGCGTAGCTCGGATAGAACCCACGTACTTGCACGTCCGGGAAGAAGTAGCGCTGGCGCATCATCTCCTCGGCGAGCATGACGTCGTCCGGGTTCGACGAATACGGATAGATCGGCACGTGCGATACCATCGCCCCGATCTCGAAGTCCGGGTTGATCGCTTTCCCTTTGGCGACAGCGAGCGCGCTCGCGATCAACTCATGGTGCCCCGTCTGATACATGACTTCACGGGCGTTCTCGCCGTCCTCGACGATGACGCCTGAGTTCGTCCAGAGGAAGAGCGGGTTGTTGACGTCCATCTTGTTGTTGATCTCGTTGAACGTCATCCAATATTTGACCTTGTCTTTGTAACGGTCGAAACACACTTCGGCGAAGCGGACGAAATGGTCGACGACGGCCCGGTTGCGGAACCCGCCGTACTCACGGGCGAGGTGGAGCGGCATCTCGAAGTGGGACAACGTGATGATCGGCTCGATGCCGTGCTTCAACAGCTCATCGAACAAGTCATCGTAAAACTTGAGCCCGGCCTCGTTCGGTTCGGCGTCGTCACCGTTCGGGAAGATGCGGCTCCAGCCGATCGACGTCCGGAGACACTTCAAACCCATCTCGGCGAACAAGGCGACGTCTTCTTTATAGCGGTGGTAGAAGTCGATTGCCTCATGGTTCGGATAAAACTCGTCCGGCTCGACCTTGTCCGTGATCCGGCGTGCGACGCCATGGGCGCCTGCTGTCAAGACGTCGACGACGCTCGGGCCTTTGCCGTCGGCGTCCCAGCCGCCTTCAAATTGATGGGCGGCGAGGGCGCCACCCCATAGAAAATCTTTCGGTAATGTCTTCATGTTTATTCCTCCTTATTGATGAACAATCGTGAGCATCGGCTTCGTTGTGTCTGTCTCATCGCTTGGTTGAACGAGTACATCGGCGTAAGTCGAGCTGTTCGTCACGATGACTGGTGTGATACTTGATAAGTTATGGGCGGCAATCATGTCGCGATCGAACGTCATCAATACATCGCCCGCTTTGAAGCTGTCCCCATCTTTGACGTGGACAGTGAACGGTTTCCCGTCAAGTGTCACGGTGTCGAGCCCGACGTGAATCAAGAGCTCGATCCCTGAGTTCGAACGCAGTCCAATCGCATGTTTCGTCGGTGCGACCATGACGACCGTCCCATCTAATGGCGCCACAATGTTATTCCCGTTTGGTTCGACGGCGTAACCTTTCCCCATTGCCCCAGAGCCGAACACGTCGTCCGGGACATCACTCAAGGCGATGACTCGGCCTGAGAGCGGTGACGTAATCGTTTCTTCTTGGACGACCGTCGCAAAAAGTTGCCCGCTGATTGAACGAGCAACCAGACTTCTCCTGTATAAATATCATTCTCATCTTGAATCCGATCGTGGAAACGATGCGCCTCGACGTCCGCTGAGATGACGAGCTTTTGTTGAAACACATCATCTATAGGCAATGGCGTCCATGTCTGATCCGGCGAGGCCCGTTCCATAAACGCCTTCAGTCGTGCGTTACTTTCAAACACGAGGAGTTCGGACTGCCAAAGCGTCGGAAGGTCTAACAAGACGACGATCCGATATCGCTCATCTCCTCGGAGACGTACGAGACGGGAGGCACCCTCCCTCATCGCCTCGATGATCGCATGTTAAATCCGGCTATTCTCCTGTACGGACAATAAAAACGATTGATCAATCGGGATTTTGTTGTGCCAATACCCGTCGTGAAACGTTGACGGTAACGAATTGGTTTGTTCTTGGATATACATGCGCAACCGTTCCAGCCTTCGTCTGACACCGCGCACTTTCGCTCGTCTCCTCAAGACATTGTCCTCACTAGGTCAACTCCTCCAAAATACCCGCTTCGTAAATGAACAGATCCGTAATATCCGATGTGAGAATAGTTGATATCTGTCTCGGTCGGAATGATTGTCGTCCAGTCGTTCCCCGCTTTATCCTGACTGTATGTCACTTTTATGATTTCCCCACCGCCACGTAACAGTTCCTCATACACGTTTCGAGCGAGTTTATGTAATGCATAGTACTTCGGATAATCCATCCCGATGGAAAGGAACCCGCCTGCTTGCTCCATTCGAACACCTCTTTTCTCTCATCATACAAAAAAACGGCACCGAATGAACGGTACCGCGCGTGACTTCAAAGCCAGATTGGTAAAGAGAAGAAAACCAAGAACAATACGGTCAAGACACCGACGACCGGACTGAGCGAGCGATAGCCCTTCTTGAACAAGACAATCATCGTATAGGCGATGAAGCCGAGCCCGATGCCATCGACGATGGAGTACGTGAACGGGATCATGATAATGACGAGGATCGCCGGGAAGGCCTGCTCCCAATTGTCGAGCGGCAGATGCTTCACGTTCTGGAACATCATCATGCCGATGATGATCAAGACCGGCGCGATCGCCGTCACCGGAATGATCGCGAACAGCGGCAAGAGCAAGAGCGAGACGACGTAAAGACCTGACGTCACGAACGACGAGATGCCGCCGCGTGCGCCGACCGAGATGCCGGCCGCGACCTCGACCGTCGAGACGGTCGGGCTCGAGCCGAACATGGCACCGGCCATCGTCGACAACCCTTGGGCGATCAAGCCTTTCGGGGCTTGATCGTCCTTGCCGATCGCTCGCGTCTGATTCTGGATCAGGCTGATGTTCTCGATCAACAAGACGAGCGTCAACACGCCGACCGCGATCAGGAAGATCGGTGATGTCGACTGCGCGAACGATACGTTGCCGAACACGGTCCCGAACGACTCGAAGAACGGTGTGAGCGCGAACTCACCTGTCCAGTCGAGCGTGCCCGTGACAGCGCTCAAACCGACACCGAACGCGATCGTCCAGAGGAAGCTGCTCGGTCCCATCTTCAAGAACAAAAGAATCGCGACGAATAGCGTCAGGAACGCGACCTGGACCGGTCGCTCCCCAAGGTCTCCGATGTGCAAGAGCGCCCCACCACCGCCCGAGACGATCCCTGCCGCTTCGAGTCCGATCAAGATGAGGAACAGGCCGAGCCCGACCGTCAGTCCGTCATGAATGATCGGCGGGAACGCGTTCGCGAGTTTCCTCGCCACTTTCGTCACCGTCATGAGGACGACAAGCGCCCCCGAGACGAGCGAGACGGCGAGCGCACTCTGCCAGCTCAGTCCCATCTGCAAGACGAGCGTGTACGTGAACAACGCATTGATGCCCATACCAGGTAGGAGCAACAACGGTAAGTTGAACAGTCCCGCGATGAACGTCCCGATGATGCTTGTCAAAATCGCTCCGACGAGCGCTCCCTCGAACGGGAGTCCGGCTTGTGTCAAGATTGCCGCATGTACGGCCGGGATGTATGCTGTCGCCAGAAAGTTCAGCACGCCCCCGTATGTTTCTGTTTTCCATTCTGTTTGTTTTGCCATAGGAATCAATCCTTTGTTGGCACCCTCACCCACCCATGTGGTTACACACGAGACTCATTATATCCTGTCTGACTTCAGACATGCAACACTATCGTAGTTCAATTCCACCTTTGGACCCAGTGTTGAGACGACTCCATCTAAAGGTTCATTTTATAAAATAAGAACAAACGTTCTTATTTTCAACATCTATTTTAGTCGGAATCTGCTATAATGAAGAGGCAGGTTAACACAGCAATAGTGGGGTCAGCCGCCAATTCCGCAATGGAGGAAGGCGGTGGTGCGGATGGAACAACTATGGACCTGGGTCGGCGATTACGTAATCGTCCCGATCCTCGCTCCGATCATTGTTCACTTGGTAATCCACCAAACATCCGATCGTGCAAAGTCTGAACGCACAAAAAAATGACCCCCTCGGCGCAATGAGATGGGTCACTTTCTGATTCACTAACCATTGTGGCGGCTGGGCCACTCTTAAAGTGGTAGCCTGTAAGCCAGAGGCCGGTGTATCGAGCACCGGTCTCTTTCTACTTGCATCATACCATATCTGTTCCCGGTTTTCAGTATTAGAAACACGAAAACGATGAATTTGACGTGACGAACACCGGGTGATTTAACCCGGTGTTTTCATATCTTCTTCTACCGTGTAGCGGGAGAACCATTTCAACATGGCATCCGCCTCTTGTTTCGGGATATCCTCGATCATTTCATTCGATAAGACACCACGAGTCGAGAACAGGACGTTGCATACATCGAAACGGCGCTGAAGCGGCGTTTGTGTCACTTGGACCTGTTCGATCCGCGGCTTGTCCGTCAAAAATGAGTGGACGTTGAACGCACCGGTCCGGAGCTCGACGAAGCGACCGTTCCGAGCGTAGCGCGTCGTCATATAGCTCAACAGGCGGCCGCCGATGATGATGGCCCACAACAGGACGAGCCACCAGGCGTAATCGCGGAAGAAATAGAGGACGACACCACTTATGATGAGACCGAACCAACTGATCCGCATCAGCTTGATCCAAAGCGACCGTGTCGGTAAACGATGGAGCGTGTCGGCCCATATGAACTGGTTGAAGTGCTCGTTCAGCACGGCCATCGCCTTGTCCCGTTTGACGAACGGGAGGATGGTCGATGACTCGTCTTTCAACTCGTCCATCGTGCCCGCAGCGACGAGCTCGACGCCGACGATGTTGAACCAGCGCCGGATGAACGTCTCTTTGATGCGGATCGCTTGAATCTTCTCGTACGGGATCTCTTTCGCCGAGCGGTTCAAGAGCCCTTTCTCGACACGGATCCGGTCGCCTCTTCGTTCGAGTTGGAAGTTCCCATATTTCAAGAAGTTGATGACCATGCCGATGATGACAGACAGGAACAAGACAGTAAGGACAAGCACGCCGATGGCGATGATCGAGGCGCTGATGACCCACTCCCCGACTTGGTCGAACGTCCCATCAAGGTTGATGAAGTCATCGATCGAGGACACGACCGTCGAGGCGACCGGGAAGATGGCGAATACCGACAGCGACGTCAGCGAGGCGATGATGATCTCGCGGGTCGAGATGGCATACAACAAACGGCTCGCCGGTTTTTCAATCGCCACCGGTGCAGATGTCGTGTCTGTCTTCTCTTCCACGGGTAAGTCCGTTTCAGTCTTCCGATGACGGACCTGGTCGAGGATGTCCTCGAGCCGCTTCGCCTCGTTCGGGAAGACGCCGGCCAGTTTGAACGAGGCGTCGTCGCTGTTCGCGTTCGTGTCGAACGTCAACTCGACGACACTGAGCAGACGGTAAAGGAACGGACTGTTCGAATGGACGCTTTGGATCTTATAGAGCGGGAGCGACTTCTCTTTTTTGATCCAGTTCCCGTCGATGATATACATCGTCTTGTCGTCCAAGGCGTAACGGAAATTGCGCCAGCCGAAGAACTTTTGGATCACGTCGAGCAAGAGGAAGAGCAAGATCCCGACGCGCAAGATGATGCCGAACGTCGAACTCCAATCGTTATTGATCACAAATAGCAGTACGAGCGGGATGATAAATGACTTGATGACCTCTAATACACGTAACAGTAAAACGCGAGTCGGTAGACGATGCCAGGTGAGCGTCGCTTCCGTCATACGACATCCTCCTCCTCGATGCGAGCATAGACCGCGATCTGTTCACGGAGCGTCTTCGCGAACGACTCCTCGATCGCATAGATCTCATGCGACCCGGCCGCAGTGCCGATCGTGATTGTCTGCAGGCCGTACTTCCGGAGCAACGGTCCTTGTTGGGCGTGGACGTACTGTACTTTCGTCATCGGGATCAACACGTCGTGTGTCGTGATGATGCCGTGGTGCAGACGAATCTCGAGCGGTCGCACGTCATACGTGAAGCGTTCTTGCTTCCACTTTTGGAAGACGACGATGTCGATCACGCTATAGATGAGATCGATGGCGAGCAAGCCATACATCGTATATTGAAGCCATGTCGGCCAGTCGAAATAGAGCGAGGCGACGACGAGACCGCCGGTGATGACGAGCCCGATCAAGTAAAAGATAGCACTAGACAACCGGAACACGGTCCGTGCCTCGATCGGTAGTTTACCGCTGAGTGATGCTGGTACTGTTTCTATGTCTGACATTGGTGTTTCCCCCTATCCGTTCGGACGCGTTGTCCGTCTCTCTTTTAGTATACGTCGTTTATTTGAAAAAAGTTTCATTCCGCTACAGGGAAGGTGTTCGAGTGCGCCCGAACGGTCCTTACTCATTCGTGCAGTCTAACTAAAAGTCTTCTTGGAAATGTTCGATGTATCTTGAGTGTCCCAAAATTTTGTGGGATGCATATAAGGCTCCTCAGCTTAATTTAATTGAGAACAAATAACATTCATCCGTTTATATGCTGATAAAGACTTTTGAGTTGTTCGCTTATATAGGTGCGCGCAGCGGTATCGTAATAGCGCCAGTGCATACGCATATATAATGAATTAAAAAAAGAAGCGTCCTAAATTTTTATTAGGAAGAATTATCGTCATTCTTATCTGCCAGGCGAAGCTCATCTAGGTCACTGAGCACTACATGTGTCCACTGCTAGAGATTTAATGAGTTGTCTTTCTCGTACATAGATTCAATAATAAAAATCAATCGCTCCTTGGCTAATTAATAAATCGATTTCATGTTCTTTGGAATATGAAAAATCTAGATGAAGTGCAGTATGTAACGAAATATAGGAATTTATCAACGTAGTCCTCTTAATCATGACGCGAGCTTCTCTTTATTCTAAATGAACCTTTAGATGAACGACACTCGATAAAAATATCCCCTCCAAGGTTTCATCATATCTATAAAACATCGCACAATGCGCCATCAATCAAGCGTTGGCAAAACGAAGAATCGCTTCTTTTCTTTAAATGTCAGAACCTCCTCATGACTCTCACCGCTTGCTTTCCACAAAATACGGAGCGTATAGTCACTATCTGAATTCGGTTCAGATCCTAAAAATACAAATTCGTAGTAACTATTTTGCCGCATGTCAATTGGCTCACTTAAAAAGTCTCCAGTCAGTTGAGTGTCATTTTCATAAAAAGACAAGTCGACAATCTCTCCGTCCAATTCGTCCCACGTCAATTCGCCCGCCCATGTCTCCTTTAAAGAATGTGACACGGTATAAATCGCGTTAAACTTTTCATCTTCAGAACTCGCAACGAGCTTTGGCGGGAGTGTCAGTGAAAAGCCCACCCATATCACTAAAAAGAGGCCAATCATTCCTAGTTCAACTTTCAGTTTCTTCACTCCGTCTCCTCCTTTTAACTGATTACCTTTATTCCGTTCGGTAGTCACTTTCCACATTCCTTTTTATCCGGCAAAAAAGCCAAGTCGCATGAGCGGCTTGGCATGTACGTGAAACGTTTAGTCTTCAAAGAACCACTTCTTGCGCGGTTCCACTTTCAAATTGTCGCTATGCTTCTTCATCTCGGTGATGAGGTAGCGTTCGAGTTCGTTCATCGCCTTGACCCAGTTCGTCATCGCCGCGACGAGCGGGACGACGGTCAAGATGAGTTCTTCCTCTTCGTCGCGCATCTTCTCGATCATCAGCTTGGCGAAGTCGAAGTTCTCATGGATCAAGTCTTCCTCGCGGTCAATGATGTGTTCGTTCTCGAGCTCATATGCCGAGAACAAACGCTCATGCCGACGCAGCAAGTGCCGCATATGGCGCAACAGTTCTTCCTCGAGTTGTGGCGGCAGATGTTCGACCGTCAAATAATCGTCGTACAACTTGTCGAGCACGTGGATGGCGGCACTGTTCGTGTCGATCATCTTCGACTTGAGGACGGCCCGACGGTAGATCGGCGTCTTCTTCTCGAGCCAGCGGTTGGCTTTGATCTCTTCTTCGAAGTAATCATACGTCGTCTTCGAACCGCGATGTTTCTTTTTCGTCTCGTCGAGCGATTCGAACGACGAGCGGCCGCCTTCCGTCTCGGAGAACAAGCGGGCAATCCGGACCGCCATTTGAAAGACGGTCGTGATCTCGTCTTCGAGCTTCCGTTCATAGCGCGGTGGGAACAACAACGCGTTGACGAGCAGCGCGACGGTGATCCCCATCATGATGAGCAAGTAACGTTCGCCGGCGAACATAAAGATCGACAGGTCGGACTGGCTCGCCCCTTCCATGATCAAGATCGTCGTCAAGATGACGGTCCGCGTCGTCGACTCGAGGTTCAAGAAGAGCAGGATCGAGATGGCGATGATGATGACGACGCCGATCGCGATCGGTGTCGGGTTCGGTGTCAGCATCAACGAGAACACGGCCAGTAAGGCGCCGATCAAGTTCCCTTTCATCTCCTCTAAAAGCCGGACACCCGTCTGATACACCGACGGCAGCAAGGCGAGCGAGGCCGCGAGTGCAGGGACGACGATTTGTTCAAATTGAAACGCTTCGGCAATAAGTAACACCAGGGCGACAGAAATCCCAGTTTTGATCGTTCTAGCTCCAAATCTCATGCGTTCTCGACACCGGAGTGTCTTCCCCCTTTGTACACGTCATGCAATTTTTTTAGCCGACTTCGGCGTGCGTGAAACATTTGCCCTTCGAACCGGTCGAAGTCAGGTCATTTTGCCCGATTCGAGAGCGCTTCCGTGGTATGATGGCGTTGGATATTTTCTTTAATCTTGATGGGGAGGGGTTTACTTGTCAACCATTGCTTTATTTGGAGGAAGCGGCCGCACGGGGATGCGGATGCTTGAACGATTACTGGAGGACGGACATCACGTCCGCCTATTAACGAGACGACCGCTTCAACCGAGGGACGGTCTTGACGTCATCATCGGCGACGCCACCGACCAGGAAGCCGTCATTGAAACGATACAACGTGCTGACGTCGTCATGTCAGCGCTCGGCACCGACAAACAAAACGTCTTGTCGCGCTTCACCCCGCTCGTCATCGCGGCGATGCAACAGGCAGGACTCAAACGCATCTTGATCGTCGGAACAGCCGGCATTTTACGGGCACACGACTCGGACAACTATCGCTTCGAGACGCGTGAGTCGAAACGGTCGATGACGACCGCAGCCGAAGACCACGCCCGAGCCTATGAGCTGTTCGAAGCCTCCGACCTCGACTACACGATCGTCTGTCCGACGCAATTGATCGAAGGCGAATCTGTCGGTGAGATCGTCATCACGGCCGACGTGTTGGGCACGTTGAACTCAGGCCCGATCGCACGGGATGACGTCGCCGAGCTCATG
The DNA here is from genome assembly GCF_004337105.1 of Exiguobacterium sp. SH3S1. Taxonomy (NCBI): domain Bacteria; kingdom Bacillati; phylum Bacillota; class Bacilli; order Caryophanales; genus Exiguobacterium; species Exiguobacterium sp. SH3S1. The sequence continues at coordinate 10,631 of NZ_SJUW01000011.1, forward strand.
CTTCGCGCCTGGAAAGACAGAACATACATCAGACACCGCGTCGGGATCACGACGGAATCATGATTAGGGGATGGGGATTATGAGCGAACAACGCATGCGCCTGGCGCAATTGACCGACGTATTTGAAACAGAAGACGAGACCGAGTCGGCCCGGCTCGCCCGGACCGCACTCCGGAAAGTGACGCGTGACGAGATTTGGATTGCCGTCTGCGGTCACTTCTCGGCCGGTAAATCGACGCTGCTCAACAACTGGCTCGGCGACGGGGTATTGCCGACGAGCCCGATTCCGACGAGCGCGAACATCGTCACGCTCCGTAATGGTGACGCAAGTGCCTCGGTCGCCGTCAATGACACGGACTGGATCCGACTCGGGACCGACGAGCTCGAACATTTGGGCGACTACTGCAAAATCGAAGAGATCAAAGAAGTCGAATACGCGCTACCGCGCTTCCCGTTCGGAAGTGATGTCGTCTTGATGGACACACCAGGTATCGACTCGACCGATGAGCGTCACCGCCAAGCGACGGAACGGTCGCTCTTCCTCGCCGACCATTTGTTCTTCATGATGGACTACAATCACGTCCAATCAGAACAGAACATCCAGTTGATGAAACAGTTCAGCGCCGAAGCCCGCCCCTACTCGATCATCATCAATCAGATCGACAAGCACGATGAGACGGAACTTCCGTTTGATGCGTTCAAACGCTCGCTCGAGACGGCGTTTATGCGTCATACCATCAATCCGGACGATATGTTCTACATCTCGCTCCGCGAGCTCGACCACCCGGAGAACGAGGTCGTCCGGCTCCGGACCCACGTCCAAGCCGTCATCGAGACGGCCCGAGAGCAGAGTGAGGCGCGAGCAAATCTCCTCGTCGACACGTTGCTCGACCGGTCTGTACGGTCAATCGAGACAGCGCTCGAACAGCTTCCAGTCGTCGAGAAGCAGACGGCGGAGATCCAATCCCGGCTCCAGCGACTCGAGAAGAAATCGACGTGGCTGCAGTCGTTCCGTCGTGAGTTCTTTAAACACCAGTCCCCGATTGTCGCCAGTGCGCCGATCATGAACTATGAGTTCCGTGAACTGTTGCGGGATTATCTGGAGAGTTGTGCACCTGAGTTCAAAGTCGGCCTGTTCTTCTCAAAAGAAAAGACGCGCCAGGAACGTGTGCGGCGTGAAGACGTCGCCGCCAAAGAGTTTAACCGATTGATTGATACGAACTTGCGGCCCCACTTGATCAAATACGCCGAGGACATCGTCCGTGACTTGAAGCTGCCAGAAGCGATCTTGTCTCGTCCCGACACATTGCCGTCCGCACCGAAGACGCTCATCAGCGAGCAAGTGAAGGCCGGGGCGTCACTCAGTGGCGACACGGTCCTCCAGTTCAGCCGTGACATCGAGTCGGCCCTCGCCGCTTGGGTGACGAAAGTGTCCGACCCGTGGGTCACCTCGGTCGAGGCGTATCTCGAGGCTGAAGGAAAAAACCGGATTGACCAAATCAAGGCCGAGCAAGACGACTTATATGACATGCTCGATACGCTGGCGCTTCAACGCCGGCTTACTGAAAAGCAAGCGCTGCTCTCTACTTACGCCACACGTGATATCTCGGAAGAACGGTTGGGCGACCTCGAGACCCGCCTTTACGTAGAGGCCGGCCAGTTACCGAAAAAACAAGTCGAACACCAGCAACAAGAAGTTGCGTCGACCTCGCTTTTGGGCGATGTTGCTGCTGTTTCATTTGACTTTTCTTATGAATATACGGTATGTGAAATATTAGAACGTCATCCGCTATTTAAGTCACGCGTGAAGTCGTTGCGTCATAAGTTGACCCGGGCCGAGTCCGAGCGTTACACACTCGCCATCTTTGGTGCGTTCTCGTCCGGAAAGTCGTCGACGCTGAACGCGTTGCTCGGCGAAACGGTGCTCCCGACGTCGCCGAACCCGTTGACGGCCTCGATCACAAAGATCGTGCCCCCGAACGGTCAAGCCCATAAGAGCGCCTCGATCACGTTCAAGACACGGGACGAGCTCGAGGCGGAACTGAACGGCTACGGCGCTTCACTTGAAGCGCTCAGCATCGACCACCCGTTCGTCAACGCCGTCAAAAACGCTCCCCTGTCCTATCTCGGCAGTGAGCAGTCGGTCGACTACGACACGTTCTGCTCGTTCGTCACCGAGGAAGAGAAGAGTTGCATCGTCAAGGAGATCGAGCTATATGTCGACTCCCCTTGGGCCGAGCGCGGCATCATCTTCGTCGACACGCCGGGCGCCGACTCCCAGTTCAACCGCCACAGCGAGGTACAGTTCGGCTATATGCGCGACGCCGATGCCGTCCTGTTCGTGACGTACTACAACCACGCCTTCACCGAGACCGACCGCGAGCTCGTCATCCAGCTCGGGCGGGTCCAAGGGACGGGCGGCCATGACATGTTCTTCCTCGTCAACGCGTCCGATTTGGCGACCGATGACGCGGAACGCGATGCCGTGACCGATTACGTGTCGAACCAGTTGACGAAGCTCGGCGTCCGCAATCCGACCGTCCTGCCGATCTCAAGCCGGAACGCCATCCAAGGCAGAAACAATGGTTTCGACCGCTTCTCGGCCAAACTCGAACAGTTCGTCGACCGTGACCTGCGCCAAGCGAACGCCGTCCGCATCAAAGACGAGACGAGCGCTCTCGTCACCGCGTTCGAAGACGTCTTACGCGAAGCCGAAGCCGATGCGACTGTCAAAGAAACACATCGCACACAACTCGAACAGTTGCGTGAGTCCGACAACCGATTGAGCGTCACGACGCTCGTCGACCCGTTCACGCGCGAAGTGAACGAACTGCTCGCCCACCTCGAGACGCGCTCCCTCTTCCGGCTCTCGGACTTCGTCAAGGAGACGTTCCATCCGGTCGAAGTCGACGGCTCGAAGGCGAGTCTCGAGCGCGCCCTGACACGCACGCTCGACAAGTACGCCTACGACATCCACCAAGAGCTGCAAGTGTTCCAATATCGGCTCGAGCGCTTCTTGAAGCAAGAGACAGAACGGTTGATCGAGCGTGAGACGCTCAAACTGCGCCCCGTCTTGCCGACGTTATCATACGAAGAAGACATCGACATCGACTGGCTCCGCGACGCCGTCGATCCGGTCACGTTCGAGGCGGACCCGTTCCGTCCCGTGTTGAAGCACTATAAGAACGCGAATCAATTCTTCGAAGCCGACGGTCGGACGAAGCTGCGCGACGACTTGAGCGCGCGCTTAAAAGCCGCCGTCCGGGAACAGCTCGAAGCAGTCGGGACACGTCAAGCCGAACGGACCGCTTCGCACTTACAATTGCTCGAGACGACGCTCAGCACTGCTTGGAACCGTGAAGTGAACGACCTCGTCGCCGGTGAGCTGAGCGTACTGACGGACGGGCAGTCGTTCGATGACATGAAACAGCGCCTCGATGCGCTCAGAAAGGATTGAACGCATGGGTTCATTATTGCTCGTCGGCCTGATCCCGGCCGTCATCATGACGGTCGCACTCGGGTTGTTTATCCGCCATTTGTATCTCAATAAAGAATCATAAAATAAGCCTCGAGCGCGCGCTCGAGGCTTGTTTTTATACATCTGCCGGATAACGGACGTCGATGCGCCGCCGGATATCGGTCATGACGTCAGCAAGCAACTGCATGTCGTCAAATGAATGGATCTCGGTCTCGCGCTCGCCTGCTAGAATCATAAGCACGAACGCTTCAATCTCGTACTTCATGTGTGTCGTCTGTTCCGTGGCGAGTTCCTCGGTCGTCCCGTCGCGGCCTTCGAACGTCAAGCGGTCGAGCGAGGCGATATCGTCGATGACGATGCGGCCCGCTTCCCCGATGATCTCAGACGGTGCGTCCGTGCCGTGAATCTTCGAATGAAGCACGATGATGTCCATGCCGTCATACGACAAGATGGCCGAACCACTCCCGTCGACCCCAGAGTCGAGTTTGACGGCGTTCGCCTGCACGGCGTCCGGTCGACCGAACAGTTTCAAGGCGGGACCGAGGCAATAGACGCCGAGGTCCATCAGCGAACCATTAGAGAAAGCGGGATTGAACGTGTTTGGGTTATCGCCGCGTTTATACAAGTCGTAGCGTGACGAGTATTGCGATTTGTTCAAGATGACACGCCGGACGGGACCGATGCGATGCAGCGCTTGACGCAATATTTGGAAGTTCGGCATGAACATGTTGCGGAGTGCCTCAAGGAGGACGATGTCGTGCTCGCGCGCCGTCTCGAGCATCAGTTTGACCTCGTCGACGTTCGAGGCGAACGGTTTCTCACAGAGGACGTGCTTGCCGTGCCGCATGAACAGGATACTCTGCTCGGCATGGAGCGAGTTCGGACTTGCGATATAGACCGCGTCGATGACGTCGCTCATCGCCATATCGTCAAGCGATGTGAACGTATGGACGATCCCATACTCGTTTGCGAACTCGGTCGCCCGCTCCGCTGTCCGTGAATAGACGGCCGCAACGGTCGCACCTTCGACTTCGTGGACGGCTTCTAAAAATGAATGGGTGATAAAGTTCGTGCCGATGATACCGAATCGAATCATAAGGATGTACCTCGTTTCTTTAGTGGGTGATAATTTTATGTAGGATGATTTCATCATGGAGCGGGATGCCGTGCTCGCCGATCATTGGAATCGACGATTTTTGTAGGCGGGCCTCATCAACCGCACCAGGGATGATTCGTTCGAGGCGCCAACCCCGCTTTTGATAAAAAGCAAGCGCCTTCAGGTTGTCGTTCGTCGTGATGAGCGACATACGCTTGAGTCGATGAAGCCGGGCCAAGCGCTCCACTTCATCGAGTAGTGACGACCCGATGCCGCGGTTTTCTCGTAAACTATCGAGCGAGATGATTTCAAGTTCCTCTTCTCTAATGACATACGTGATCAGCCCGATGATTGTCGCTTCTTCCATCGCGACGAAACCGTCGAGCGTAGCGCAGTCATACGTCCCGGTCGAGATGACCATTTGAGGTGATCCCCACTCAGCGATAAAGACGTCACGCACCGGCTCACGCAGCGTCGGAATAATAGGTCGAATCATTGTCACTCCGCCCCCTGAACGGAAGGCTGCTTCGGTGCGCTCGCTTCCGTATAGATCCGAAACTGTTTAAACTGATCGTCGTAAATGAGCCGAATCGCCCAAGCAAAGCCTTTCACGTACAAGGAGTACAGCCATGACGATGGGATGAGCGTGAGGCGAATCGTCACGTCCGTCCCATTCGGTGTCTCGGTCAACACATAAGTCGATGTCGATATTCCCTGATTCGTCATCGCTAGCACTTCACACTCATAAGGGCGATTCACATACGTCAATTCGGATTCGACCCGAATCTCTTTCTTCTCGAACTGTTGGACCGAGATGAACAGTTTCCCCGTCACGAGCGATGCGTCCCCATCCTCATAAATGTTTTCAATCAAATGGTCGTTCCATTTGACGATATGTTCATCTTCTGCGAGGCAGGCGAAGACATGGTCGATCGGGGCTTGAATGGTCATCTGATAAGTCGCGATTTCAGTAGGTTGTTTCATTGTTCCTCCTCGTGGACTGGTCTATGTTCTCCTAAAGAAGATTAACCACTCAATCCCTTTAGCGTTCGTCTCGTCCAAATGTGTGGCCGGCACGACGAAGTCTTCGTAATGTTCAGACTCGACAGCCAGCCCCGTCAGCCAGTGATGAAGCGTCGCTTCAGACAATGTGATGGTGACGTCATGATGCTCCACTTGAAGCGAAGACACGTCTCCATACTGAAGCACAAGCCGTTTTTGGATTGAACCAAAACCGGACGTGATTGAGGTCGTCTCAAACGTTTCGATGGAACCATCTTTACATCGGCTCAATTGACGATGAATGTCCATCCGCTTAGAGGCAGGGAAAAATAAATAGGCGATGGATTGTGTATGGCGAACAAGTTCGAACATAATACCCCTTCCTAGCGTAACTGATACTTTCGCTTGTATGTTTCTAAAGTCTCTTTGCCGAGATTGAAACCGAGTAATGCGGCAGTTGTCTTTTGCTTCCATGTTGCCGGATTGAACCCTTCCGGCATCAGAATTCCCTGGAGACCATGATGTTGAACCTGATCCAAACCTTGACGAACGATTGACTTTCCTCGTACAGGGTCGCGCCTGTACATTGAAAAGAAATCGTCTCGTGTCACACTGCTTCACCCTCGATTGTCTGCTCTGAAACCTATTTTGTAGGAGTTCGTATACAAAACTTATAGATATCTTACCTTAGGAGCGTGAGCAAAACATGATTCAGTTGTTACTTATCGGAACGACACATTTGAATATGCCGGACAACGGGGATGTATTGATGCCGGAAGCGTCCGATATCCTCAGTCCGACCCGCCAACAGGAGCTAGACGATTTCGTAGCCCAATGTTCTTGCTTCAAACCGACTACCGTTTGTCTCGAAGTCGCAACCACTGATCAACACTCGTTGAGTCAACGCTATCAATCGTATGTGGCAGACCCTCGCACAGCGACCGAAGATGAGCGCGAGCAAATCGGGTTCCGGCTAGCCAAACTGTGCGACTTGTCATTCGTTCAAGCCGTTGATTGGAACGAGACGATTGACGGTGACAGCCTCGGCGACGTGATGGACACTCATCCGGTCGAGATGGAGGCAATCATCGCGACACAACGCGTACTCATGCATAGCGTGGAGACTGCTTTCCGTCTTCGCTCGATTACTGATTTTTATGCGTATATAAACCAGAGAGAAGTCACGGATGTCATGCATCAAGCCTATACAGACATTGCTGCTATCGGACCGACTGGCTCGCGTTGGGTCGAATCGTATTGGAACGAACGCAACCAGCGCATCTATGAAAACGTGAGGCGTGCCGCGAAGACGGGTGACCGCATCGTGCTATTGTATGGCCTAGCACACGTCCATTTGTTGAGAAAGTTTTTTGAGACGGACGACGACTTTCTCGTCCGTACACTCAATGCCATCCTTACTTAATACTTTTACTGTTCCCTTCGTTCGATACTACGGGCCAACGCCTCAATTCGTTCCCGTGAGATGCCTTCTCGCTGCTCTACGGCGAGTGGGTGGTCGGTCGGCTCTAATTCGATGAACGGCCGCATCCCGACCTCTCGGATATGGACATTCGTCTTCAAATTGATTGTATCCGGATAATCGGGCAAGTCTGTCGAGAACCAGCCGAACATCGGTTCAAGTCCGACACGAGCCGGGTCTTCCCACGCATCAAGCATCCGAAAGAAGTTATCAGCGCTGAGCGATACCCAGACGTTCCAAGTGAAGACGTCGTCCTCTCCGATAATCGGGAGTTCGAGGCAACCATTCACAAAGAAATGTTCCTCGTCTAGGACGCAGATGTCGTCGGTCAAAAAGACACGCCGCTTCATGTCTTTCTTTGAGAAATCCTCGATATAGGTCGGCATGAGTGAGCCATATCCGAGCGGTGTGTCAATCTGCGTCTGGCAGACCGAGCAGGCACACTGCGCGCTATGCTTGCGCTTCTGTTTGAAACGGTTCATCATTTTATGCGTTCTCCTTTAAAAAAACAAATACAATTGCGGTATGTGAAATAAAATCATTCTACTTCTTCGATGGCTTCTAGGACGGTCTCGGGATCATATTCCATCCCTTTCAAGTCACTAGGCCAGTCCAACCCGCGTAACAACCCGTCCTCTGACATATTCGGCAACCAGGCCGCAATAAATAAATCGAGCGGTAACTCAATCACATGATAGTTGTCCCATTCCTCTACTCTGCAAGAAAGTGCACGTTCACGAGTCGAAAAGAAAAGTAACACGTCTGTCTCCTCAATGACCGAGGGCGCATATGCCCAACCGTCATTCGCTTCTGCCGACAACCCGAACACCGTCTCGCTTTCATTGACACGTTCACAGAACGTCTCAATCACGTCCAACTCCAATCGCGTCACCTCGACGAACGCCTCGATTGAATCAGCCACTCGTTCGAGTTCATCCGTCTCGTGCCACCAGACATAAATCGTCTCGACGTCTGAAGTCAAAAAACCAAGTTCGTCCCCGCTCCCGTTCGCAGCGACCGTTATAAAGTGTTCAGGCAACCCGCGCTCGTCCCTGTTCGCACGGATGATATCGTCCCACGTTTTGTTGAAGAAGCGTTCGTCTTTAATCGGATAGAAGAACCGTTCCCCGACCTCGAATTTATTATCATGTCGCCACGCCTCCCGAAGTTCGTTCGGCAAACGACTCCCGAGCTCTTTTTCGACCGCTTCGATTGTCTCTAACGTAAATCCTGGAAGATTTGTTTCGATTCGCATTGCAATCCCTCATTTCGTCATTCAATAACATGAGTATACTTTTTTTGGCGAAAAGAGGGAATGCGTTTTTCGTGGTTTGCTTTGGTGTTTTAACGCTTCAAACACGAAGAAACGTTACATCCGTTCCGTTGATTTGAAGAAATCCGCCAGTACATCCGCGCAGGTCACCTGTCACCCGTCCGCATCGAATCGGCTTCTCCCGACGACCGAACGTCCAACGGTACAGTTCGCCGCCCGTCACGAAATAAGCTATCTCGTCGACAATCGTCATCGCCTCGCTATCACAGATTATCTTTGGTGTCCGATAGGCGACGATGCGTCCGTTACGGTCAATCTGTGTCAATTCGCGTTCGAGCGACGGGAAGAACCAGACACCTGATTCGGTCGTGACGAGGTGCTCACAGTCGACGATAATCGGGGCTTTACGCGTGTCGTGGTTATAGCGAAACAAGACGTACCCGCTTCTTGAGAAACAGACGAGCGCCTCGGTCGATATCCCCTCGCCAAAGATTCCCTCATCTCCATAGCCGACCCAAATACCCGACTCATCGACGACGATGGACGCGATAAACGTACCGGCGTGAAAACTTGTCTCGATGGAACCGTCCGCTCGAACGACCCAGGCGTTTGGTCGCAAGTTATCGCGTGTGAAGTCGACAAGCACAAATGTGGTTTCATCCATCACGCGAATGAACGGATCTGTCAATGCGAGTGCGAGTTTTATTTCTTCGCCTCGCCACGTCACGATGGCAGCGTCGTCTGCTTGATGCAGCGTGATGATTGTCCCGCCCCACAAGTCGGCATCAAGTAACCGGTTATGTGATCCGCTCATCGTCATCGCGTTTCACTCCTTTTTGTTTGGCTGACTTAAACCATTTTTTCAGCAACTGAATCCCAATCCATAAAATGACAATGATCCAGGCAGCCTCACAGGCACTCGTGAATAGGATGAAAACCAGTCGCCCGACGTCTTCAAGCTCACGAAAACCAAACTGTGGAATCTCCCAACTGATAAAAACTTGATAATAACCGACCAACCCAAAAACAAACGGAAACATCGACCAGAAAAACGGATTTATTCGCTTAGGCAAATGCAGCTCCACGTAATCCCCTCCAAATTAAAGTGATTCCCACTACATCCTCGAGCTGAACTTCCGTCTCTGAAACGGGTAACAACGTAATCAACTGTTCTTTCGTCATTTTTATTCCCCTTTCCAACTTCATCTATTTTATCGCAAGGATGATTCCGAATTATATACATAAAATGAGAGATCACATTGACACTGTTCATGCTTAGTGTAAAATTACACTTGTAACTAATTGTAAATAAAACACCTAGAAAAGGGTTAATGCTTTCAAGCAAAGAGGTGCTCGATGAACAAATCGGATTTCATCCAACTCGTATCAAAACAAGTAAAAACGGTTCGTCTGGAACGACAATATTCTCAAGAAGAGATGGCTGACATCTTAGGGTTATCCAAAAAGACGCTCATTCAAATTGAAAAAGAGCGGACCATCGCCAACTGGAGCACGATCGTCACATTGTGCTCCCTGTTTAATGATAGCGAGATTCTTTTGAGCGAAATCGGGGACGACCCAGTCGAGTTCGTCAGACTGATCGCCAAAGACGTCTCGTACGAACCGAAGTCAAAGACACTCGGTGGTCGTGTCTGGTGGAAGCAAACCGCAACAGAAGGAGATTATGTGTTGCAACAAAACCTGATCAGCGGCCATTACCGGATTTTAGATCGTCAAAACGTCCGCTGGCACAGCTCGTTCGACGTAGAAGAAGCCACACTCGTGTTGGCCAAACTAGCGCAAGACGTATGAAAGGAGTCAGATCGTGAAAACTAATAAAAGATGCATCGTGACGTTGTCAGTCGTTTATGTCATCGCGTTGATCGTGAATATTATCCCGTCGGCCACCTTCCCCGACGCAACAATTCGTCCCCTGCATGCCGCAGCCTCGGTCGCGCTCCTGTTCTGTCTACTAGGAACTTGTTTATTGCGAAATCAGGTTGCCAAGCTGTATATCACGGCACTCCTGTTCGCGAGTGTCACCGTTTTCACATTGAACAGCTTCGAGACGTATATGCGTGACATCCTTCTTTTGGACGCTTTATTTTCAATCCAATACCCGCTCTACATTCTATTCGTGTCCCCGTTGTTCGGCCTCAACTTCTTTTTGAACGTCGGAGCGGAATACGTCTCATTGATCACTTTCTTCATCGCGATTCTCTTACTCATCATCCACGAGGTCTCAATGACGGCTTCACGTGAACGGCTATGACAAGAGCGCAACTCATCGGATCTTCAAGCCTGCTGATTGCCATTCCCTACTTTCTACTCGCTCCGAACTGGACGCATGCTGGATTCGTCTGGATAGACGGTACAGTCATCTTGCTCGTCATTTCGACCATCGGCTTCAGTTTTCATATTCTAAGTATGGCTGAACCATACATTCGACTGAAGGCACTCAACCATCTACAGAAAGGGTATATCCTCATTTTTGCAAGGGGAAACGGTCAACCGCTCGTGTCGAGCGACTATCCGGTCGTGCAACTTGCAGATGCATTGTGATGCGCTCTTCGTCGTCCAAAACGGCATCTCCAGAGTCTACAATCAAGACCCGAGTCAAACGAGCGAGGCGAATCCACTTGGGTGAGAAGATTGGTACGCTAATCCACGACGGACTCACCGTCTCCTAGAAAAAATTATGTATAAAAACTGTCGGAGAACACACTCGCTTCATTCCGAAAAATCGTCTGTCCACTTCTGTTGTTCACTCTAAAACGAACTGTATAGTCTATACTTAATACTTCATGTAGAATTGGGGACAACACGAACTCAGAAAGAGGAATGATCATGAATCAATGGACTCAAGAATCAATTAAACTATTCGGGCTCATCTCTTGCCTCATCATCGGCACCATTCTATACGTGTCTCTACTCTTGATGAGTGACGTCGGAGTCATCGGATTAGTCATCTTACCAATCATCGTCATTGCCTCTCTCGCCTTTGGGATGCGGGCAGGATTGACGTTTTCTGTCGCCTTGCTGGCATTCTTGTTTGTCTACTTCTTGTGGTTCGCTCCTATCTATCAAGAAGGAGAAGTTCAGTTTTTCAACTGGAAAGGGCTTAGCTATACAGCTCTCCTCCTCACCATGTCTATCTTGTCCGGCCTCATTCATCAACTCGTGAAGAAGGTCCAGTTGTCACGACATGAGCTAGAAGAACGGGCCCGGCAACTGATCGCCGTCGATCCCGAGACGTGGCTCGACAACTCAGAACGGTTTCAGATGGACGTCAACTCAGAACGAGACCGTCTTATCCGCCATGGTGGTTCCTTCGCGGTCTCGTTTATCCAGCTGCACGAGTTCACGCATTTCGAGGAACGTTATGGACGGACCGAATATGAATGGTTTTTGAATTACTTCAGTGACGAACTCCACATGGCGACAAGACGTACCGATCAAAAATATCGGATCGCACACGATACGTTCGCTATCATTTTCCCGTATACATCACCTGAATCGGCACAAGTCGTCCATGATCGCATCCGTCCGCTGCTCGAACAATATGAACTGCAGAGCGGCGAACACGTTGGATTGACGTATGAGGACACGTTTTATGAAGTGAGTCGAGAAAATTGCAATGCGGTCGTCGAGCAAATCCTCTCTAAAGCATCAGCAACTAGCTAGATGGAGAAGACGTGATTGACGGACGTCGCCCATATAGTGTATCAAGCGTTCGTCATGGGTACATCGAGCAAAAAAACATACGAAGACGTCGTCCACGACTTATCCGCAAACGTTGATTGCGCTCAAAGAAGGGAGGTGCGTCGGGACCGTGTCGTTGTTTGAGCAAGATTGCGCGACTCGGCCCGCCTACACTCCTTGGCTCGCTTCGTTATACACTGATCCGACATACCGAGGACAAGGCATTGCTGAAAAGTTGATTGAGTCATTACTTGCCCTTGCAATCGAGTTCGGTCATTCAACCGTCTATTTACGTACAGACAATGCGACCGACTATTACTTGGCGCGTGGATGGCTGCATGTCGAAACAACCGAATCAGGACTCGACATCTGTAAAAGGGATATTTTGAATCAATCGCTCGAGTAAAGGACGTCTCCTTCTGCCGAACGCAACTCATAGTCAACTCCAGTCGACTGTACTTTCGTCAACGTGACCGTACAATCAAACAGCGTGCCCGGCCCGTACGCGACGTCCGGCGTTGCTCGAAAATCGTACGATGCTTCTTCAAACCAGAGCGTCACCCCGCCCTGTTTCGATTGATTGTCGACGACGTAGCAACTTCCGCTCTCCGTCTCATAGCGGCCGAGGGCGCGATCGTATGTATCTGGGACTACCAACAGCAAGATCAACCCCATCAATAGGAGCGACCCGACAGTCGCCAGTAACTTTACGAACCGTCGCCCGTTGCGCCATTGAACGAAATACGCACTCGCCGATAAAGCGAGTAATAGCGCCAAACACCAAAAAACAATCAACTCTAACAACATGATCACCTCTTCTTTTTGTACGTGTCAGAACAGACAAACGTTTCATGAATTCATTTCATTTCCAAGGAGACTTCGATGACCCACTTTCTCAAGTTACAAGTTATCTCGACGCTATCGGCACTCACCCTGCTGTTGAACATCCAACTCCTCGCCAACAGCGGACGGCTCTATTTGTTGATCGGTGACGCTTATGTACCCGTCGTCGCCGTGATCGGACTCGCCTTACTCGTCTCGTTCGCGCGCGTCCTTATCAGGCGCCTCCTGTTGCTTCCCATTTCACGTTGGAACCTCTTCTTCTACGTCCTATGGCTCCCTTATTTGGCGCTGTTCACATACGGCTGGACGCGTATCATCCCTCCGCCTAGCGAAGCAGCCTGGCCGACACCGGTCGTCGGTCTATTGATAATCGCCCTCACGCTCACGTTCCCACTCTATATATTCATCGTCCATATGTGGGCCCGCTCCAAACAACCAACGACCTAAAAAACGTGTGCGACCGATTCCGGTTGCACACGTTTTTTACGAGAGTTCCTGGCGTCGCTTCTGCCACGCCACGAGCAAGATACTGATGATGACGAGCAAGAACCACGACGACAACTTGCCGAGGTCGACGAGTGCCCAGCCGCTCAACTGATTCGGATACGCCCAACCGTTATAGAACGTGACGATATTCTCGGCGAACCAGACGAAGCAGGCGATCAAAAAGAAAGCGACGACGACCGGCATCGTGAAACGGCGGTCGTCAAGCCGATACGTGACGATGGCCCGACCGAACGTGAGAAAGACGAGTCCGATCAACACCCAACGTAGATCGAGCCAGATGTGGTGCCAAAAGAAGTTGAAGTAGATGGCAATGCCGAGCCCGAAAGCGATCAGCGGTGGGGGCATCTTCAAAAACTCGAGGTCGAGCCGGCGCCACGACTGGACGACGTAACTGCCGACGCTCGCATACATGAAGCCGGCGTAAAGTGGGACGCCAAAAAGTTTCGTCAGCGCCTCGTCGGGATAGCTCCACGACCCCATCTGTACTTTGAACAGTTCGAGGCCGAGACCGATGACGTGGAACCAACTGATGACTTTCAGTTCTTCCATCGTCTCGAGCCCTGTCTTGACGAGCACGACTTGGACGAGCAGGCACCAAATGAGCAGCACGTCATAACGTGGCAGCGGAAAGTCGAGCCATTTCGTCAGCGCGAGCGCGCCGAAGATCGCAACCGGGAAGATGCAACTGAGCGCCTGTTCGTAACCGAAGATGAACAAATAACGTAGCCGTCGCATGATGTCACCTACAATTCGATGTATTCATAGAGGAATGACGACTCGCCGTCAAAGAAACGCGGATCGTATAGACCGAGACGTTCATCCTCTTCGACGACGACAACGAACGGGGACCACTGTTTGAGCGTGATCGCTTCTTTATTCTCATCAAACAGCGGCGTCAAGTCGGCATCGTCCGCGCTCGTCAGCTCGTATTCGAGCTCAGGTGTCTGGTAGATCGAGTCACTGAAGATCGAGACGGTCTCGTCCGTTTTCGTGACGACTGTGAACTGGGTCGGGATGAACGAGGCCGATAGTGCCACTTCTTCATGCTCGGCGGCGTACGTCTGATACAAGTACGCACCCTGCGCACTTTGAATCAAGACGTGGACAAGGATGGCTGCCCAAGCGTAGCGGTACACCGTATGCCGGACGTCCGCCCGACGCGCGACGAGCCAAGCGACGAGGAAAATCCCCCAATAGACGAAGTCGACAATCGGGATGACGCCGAACGTGACCCGGACGTCGGACAACGGTTCGAAATAACCGGTCCCCCAGGCGTTGAACAAATCGGCCGTATTGTGGATGAACACAGATAAGAGTGCCCACCAGAAATAGCGGATATCAGTCACGTTGAACAGCACGCGGACGAGTATGTAAATCAGTAACGCGAACAGCGGCACGAGGAAAATCGAGTGGGTGATGCCGCGATGCCACATCTGATACATCCCTTCCGTATCCCACAGCCGCGATATGACGTCACTGTCCGGAATCTGACTCCCGACGAGTGTTGTCACGAACAGCGCCCGCTTTTCATTTTTTTGTAGTTCACGCTTGTCGGCCGCCCCGTAGAGCGTCAAACCGAACAACGTATGTGTGATCGTATCCATGCAACACCTTCTTTCTGTTTTGAAAAGACATCCCCCTCATCGCGAGGCGGATGTCTGTCCATACTTTATTTCTCTTGGTCCATTTTCATGGCGCGTCTTGCGACGACGGCGACAAAAATGACAGCGACAATCGGAATGATCAAAGGCATCCAATTCAACATCCGCCTGTCCCCCTTCTACAAGTGTCGCAAGCAGTATATCACAGTTTCAAATCAATCGTTTTAGTGGATGCTCGCCTTGGCGTAACGGCCTGCCATCGACTCAATCGTTTCACGCATATGGTCGCGCAGCGTGATCGGTTCGAGCACCTCGACTTGCGTGCCGAGCGACAGGAGCCAGAAGACGAAACCGTCTGATACGGCCGCGTCGAAGCGGATGAGGAAGCGTTCCTCTTCACGTGTGATCGATACGTCTTCCCCGAGCTTGTCGAAGATGACCGGGAGCACCCGCTCATCGACGGCAAGAATGATCTCCTCATCGAGCCCGTTATACATGTTAAACGATTTTTGGAAGTAATCGTCCGCCAGATGATGCTTCAGGCGCGGCGTGTCGTCCTCGACGATTTCCGAATTGACGATGCGATCGACACGATAGTTGCGAATCTCCCCGATCGATTCGTCGATGCCGATCAAATAGTACTGCTCATGGTTCCAGTGTAGGTCGATCGGATTGACGACGTAGCGCTCGCCGTCACGGCGGAGCGGGAACGTGCGTTTCGTGACGTCAAAGCCGACGACGTCCGTGTATTGGAACGAGATCGCCTTCTGTTCTTGGATCGCCCGTTGGATGCGGTCGATATGGTACGGAATCTGTCCATGCTTTTTCTTCGGTGTCTTGATGATCGACTGGAGCGTCTCCGCTTCCGGGATGCTCGTCAGCTTCTGGAGCTTCTCGACGATACTTTCCGTCACATCTTCCGAGATGAACTTGGCCGCGACGATCGCATCGACCATCATGCGAAGCTCGTGAATTTCAAACAGACGGGCCGAATGCCAGTATTTTTTGGCGAGACCGTTCTTTTCAAGCTCATCCTGCACCTCGAACCCCGAATCGGTCAATGCTTGAATGTCGTCTTTCACCGATTTTTTTGCTAACTTAGAAGTATCTCCAATTGTCGATAAATATTCGAGCAAGTCTTCTAACGTCTTTGGATGATTGTCATCTGTGTGGCGTTCGAAAAACCGTCTCACCTCGAGTAACCGTTCTCGGTTGTTCACGGTTTAATCCCCTTTCAGTTCTCTATATGTATGATGTATAAACAGACATTATCATGTAATTTCCATGAAATAAAGTTATTTTCCATTACAATTCATTTAAGGAGGCGCACGCCGCTGTGAAACACTATGCCCATGTCAACGGCACGAAAATCGAATATATGGACCGCGGTCATGGTCCGGTCGTCATCTTGATTCATGGGACCCAATCGTCGAGTCTAGAACCGTACCATGTGGACCGTCTCGTCTTGTCCGGCTTCCGGGTCATTGTCCCATCACGGCCTGGATACGGTGAGACTCCGTACTCATTTTCGGCCACGCCGCAACAGTTCGCAGGACACTTACGGCGCTTGATGGAAGTCATGGCCATCGACCGCTATCACATCTACGGCATCTCGGCAGGTGGGCCAACGGCGATTGAGCTCGCTTCTAACAATGAGCGGACGGCGAGTTTGACGCTCGCTGCCGCCGTGACGAGCGTAGTCGACTTCCCGTACCGTGATTACGTCAGCCGAAACGTCGCCCAGCCCGCGTTCATCATGGCGCAATATGCGATGAAGTACTTCGTCTTTAAAGCGCTTCAAAAGCAACCGTTCGAGGCGACGGCGCGGATGATCGAATCGACGAGTCTGCTCGCGCTTGACGTCATCCGGGACGAAGTGACGCCGTACGATATCTTCTTATTGAAGCGGGTCGCGAGCCAGATGGCGTTCGGGCTCGGTGCCCAGTTCGATCTTAGGCAACGTGTCCCCGCCGAGGCGTTACGCGGGGTGACGTGTCCGACGTACATCGTCCATTCGAAGAACGACAAGGCCGTCCCGGTCCGGCATGCGTTCTACGCGAAGCGGCTTATCCCGCACGCCCAAATTATCATTTTGAACAGCCCCGGCCACTTGATTTGGATCGGCCGCCACGCCCGGAAGAGCGAACAGCAGATCGAGCGCTTTATCCGCTTCAACTCGTGAGACACCTGAGGTCAGGTGTCTTTTTTCAATCCGTCTCAAGCAGTTCAATCAACTCGTCCGTCACGTCAGCCGGGACGAGGTAAACCGTGTTCGTATCGTTTACGTTCATCAGGCTAGTCGGTTTACCAGATTCCCCAATCCAGACGTAATAGCGGTCTGTCTTATCACTCGTATATCGAACT
The DNA here is from genome assembly GCF_004337105.1 of Exiguobacterium sp. SH3S1. NCBI lineage: Bacteria > Bacillati > Bacillota > Bacilli > Caryophanales > Exiguobacterium > Exiguobacterium sp. SH3S1. The sequence goes on from NZ_SJUW01000011.1 coordinate 27,977, forward strand.
TCCACATCATATTCGGGTGTCGCCATATTCACGATTCCTGGTTGTTCGTCAGCGTTTCGAATCATGTCCGCAAACACTTTGACGTCTTCGAGTCTGTCGTACGTGACGACGGCCCGCTCCTGGAACCGACCAAAGTCGACCGATTCAGCGATACGGACTTGCGCGATGTCTTCCGCAACCAGTTCGCTCGTTTCGCACCCTCCCATCAAGCCGACGGTCAAGGCCGCCAAACCTGTCATCCATTTATCCCGACGTTTCATCTAGTCTCACCTCCGCATGTTGTCTTGTATCTATACGAGAGACGCGTGTGATTGGTTTCATGGGGCAAAAAAAACCTTCTTATATACCGCTTCAGTCGTCAATCCCGAGCGTACGAATCAGCCGGTCCGTGACGTCCGCCGGCACTTTGTATACGAGATGCGTTTGCGAGACGTTCATCAGTACACTCGGTGACCCGACTCGACCGAGCCAAAGATAATAGCGTTCCACGTCATCGCCCTTGTAACGGATTTCGAGATCAAAATCCGGTTCATTGTGAATCGTTTCGCCCGTAAACTCATCAGCATTTCGAAGCATGTCCGCGAACACTTTAATGTCACTTAATCGATTCAACTCGATTAAAAATTGTTCACTGAATCGCGTCCTCCCTGAGGACTCAGCGATTTTCACCTGATCCATCTCTTCAGCGTCAATCGCCTTGAGTCGTTCTCTGCCATATCCATATGGCAACGTGATCCGCCTTACTTCTTTCATAAAATCAAACAGTCGGTCCACAATTACATCACTCCCAAGTTTATGATTATCCTTTCATACGCAAAAAGTGAGCGCTTGGTTTCACTTGCATTTCGGAATTATAATCTTCGTTTCTTCATGCTTCGTTCTAAAAAGATTGGCAACATGTTCAATCCAATCGAGATGCTCGTCAGTACCCACCAAGCTCGCCCCATGCCAGGTACGACATCCGCCAACGCACTCCAATCCTCCGCTTCGACCCAGACAGATAAATAGCTATAATCCGCGCACACCGTCAACGCGGTCAGCGACAAGGCAATCGCCATCGGCAGCTTGTAGTCTCTCCCGACACTGAACGTATACAAGTTGAACAGCGTCGCCGCAATCGCAAGTAATCCAAATATGATCCACATTGTCCTATCGTCTCCTATTGTTTGATATGTAAGTTATTACCTATTCCCAGAATAACACACGCAAGGAATGAAACAGTCGGATTTATAGGACAACAAAAAAGCCGGGCCGAAGCCCAGCTCTTCCTTATTGATACGTCCAACCTGTCAGACTTGCGACCGCACCCACGTAGCGCAACTGCTTCTCGAGCTCGCTCGGGAACACGCGGAGCGTGGCGACGGCCTCGCCGTCATTGAGGAAGCATTCGACACTCGACGAGTCGACGAACACATGAAGTGATTCGACGGCGATCGTTTTCGTCCGTGTCGTTCCGAACTCGGTCGCGAACGGCTCACCGGCGTTCGTCCGGTCGATCGTCAATTCATGCGTCGCTGCATCATAACGGATGACGAGTGACTCATTCCCGACTTGAAGCAGGTCGAGCGTGAAGTCAGATCCGTCCGTTTTCAGCTCGAGCTCGTAACGGTCCGGTGTCGAAGTTTCAATCACCGTACCGGATGCGTTGACGAATTCGTCTTGGCGCAGCTTCGTCATCGCTTGCACCGGACGCTGTTTGAGCGCCCCGTCCTCGAGCGAGAGTTCACGCGGTAACGTCAAGGCGTGGGCCCAGCCGTAGCGGTCCGTCGGGTAGTCAATCTCCGGCAAACCCATCCAACCGACAAGTACACGGCGGCCTTCATGTTCGGTCGTCTGTGGTGCGTAGAAGTCGAACCCGAAATCGAGCTCTTCGAACGCGCCGTGTGTGAACGTCAACGTCTCGACGTCGAGTTTGCCGATCAAGAATCCAGACTGATAGATGTTGTGATAACGGTGGCCTTCCGGCTCGATGCCTTGTGGCGAGAAGACGAGGACGTGTTGACCGTTCAGTTCGAACACGTCGGGGCATTCCCACATGTAGCCGAACGGGTCGAGACCCGTTTTGACTTCGCCGAGGAACGTCCAGTCGTTCAAATCAGCTGAACGATACAAGACGACACATCCCGTCTCGTTATCACGCTGCGCTCCGACGATGGCGTAATAGACATCGTTCTCGAGCCACACTTTCGGGTCACGGAAATGTTCCGTGTACCCGGCCGGTACGTCCGGGATGGCGACGTTCCGGCGTTCGATCTTGCCGTCTCGTAGCACGCCGATGATTTGCGAGGCGTGACGCGTCCAGTCGTCCGTCCGGTGGTTGCCGGTGTACATGACGTGGAGTTCACCGTCCTTCACGAAGCCGCTGCCCGAATAGGCACCGTGTGAGTCTTCGGTCGTCTCCGGGACTAACGCCACCCCGCGGTCCGTCCACGTGACGAGATCGGGTGATGTGACATGATACCAATGCTTCAGACCGTGTACCGGTCCGAGCGGGAACCACTGATAAAACATGTGATACTCCCCGTTGTAATACGTGAATCCGTTCGGATCGTTCAGGAGTCCTGTCGGCGGTTGGATATGGTATCCGAACCGCCACGGGGAAGCGGCCGTCTTCGTGCGGAGCGTCTCCATCTCGAGGGCACTCACGTCACGTAACGAGCGGTAACGCTCTGCCTTCGTCCAACTCATACAATCACTTCCTTTTTCTTAAGCTGCTTGTTTGACTGCTTCTTTTTTCGCTTGGCGTTTCGCAAGGACGAACGTCAATCCGAATGCGACCGCGAACGAAATTGCCATGCCGATAATATACGACACGATCGATGCCGGTGCGATCGAGATGATCCCTGGAAGACCTGCCGCGCCGAGGGCGACGGCGAGGACTTCACGACCGACGATGAACGCCGAGGCGATCCCAGAACCGATGATGGCGGCGATGAACGGATAGCGCAGTTTCAAGTTGACCCCGAACATGGCCGGCTCGGTGATACCGAGTAGTGCCGAGATACCTGATGCCGAAGCGACACCTTTCATCTTCTTATCGCGTGTCAAGAAGAAGACGGCAAGCGTAGCCGCGCCTTGAGCGACGTTTGACATGGCCGCGATCGGGAAGATGAACGAACCACCTGTGCGCGCGATATCGGCGAGAAGTTGCGTCTCGATGGCGATGAAACTGTGGTGCATCCCTGTGATGACGATCGGGGCGTACAAGAGACCCATGACGAGACCACCGAAGAAGCCCAGCGAGTCATACGTCCAAACGAGCGAATCGATGATCAAGTTACCTGCTTCACGCGTGATCGGTCCGACGAATGCGAACGTGACGAACGCTGTGATGAGGAGTGTAAGCAGCGGTGTGAGCAAGATGTCGAGTGATACCGGCATAAATTTGCGGATGTTGATCTCAAGTTTCGATAAGATATAAGCCGAGACGAGGACTGGTAACACTTGTCCTTGGTAACCGAGCTTCTCGATCTCAAAGCCGAGAATGTTCCAAACCGGGATGTCACCGACCGTCGCTTGTGCGTAGGCGTTGACGAGATCCGGGTGGACCATGATCATCCCGAGCGCGGCGCCGAGATATGGGTTGCCCCCGAACCGCTTGGCGGCGGAGAACCCGATCAGGACGGGTAAGAAGACGAAGGCGGCGTTGGCGAACGTGTTGATCATCGCGGCGAGATCGGCGATACCAGGGTACTGGTCGATCAGCGAGCTGCCGTCGAAGAACAAATCAGGTGCCGTGAGCAAGTTGTTGATCCCCATCAAGAGACCGCCGGCGACGATGGCCGGGATGATCGGTACGAAAATATCAGATAGCATCTTGACGAACTGTTGGAGCGGGTTCATCTTCTTCGCCCCGGCCGACTTGACGTCGGTCGTCGACATGTCCCCGAGACCTGTCAATTCGGCGAATTCGGCGTACACTTTGTTGACCGTACCTTGGCCGATGATGACCTGATACTGGCCGCCTGTCGAGAACGTTCCTTTGACGACGTCAAGTGCGTCGAGTTTTTTCTCATCGACTTTCGACTCGTCGTTTAGGACGAGGCGGAGCCGGGTCGCACAGTGGGCCGCGGCGGCGACGTTATCTTTTCCGCCGACCGCCTCTAAAATCGCTTCTGCTTCTTGTCTGTAGTTCATTCTGATTTCCCTCCTAGCGCTTCAAGCACACGTTGTTGTGATGGTATGGCCGGAATCGCGCCGTAAGCGGTGCATGTAAGCGCGCCGGTCACGTTCGCATATTCGATATCCTTTAGTAAACGAGCGTCATCGACCCCGAGTGTCGCTAAGCGATACAAGTAGGCACCGACGAAGGCGTCACCCGCTCCCGTCGAATCGACGCTGTCAATCTTCACCGACGAAATCACGTTGTTGCCGTCTTTCGTGGCGATCAATGTCCCGCGCGAGCCGAGCGTGATGGCGATCCGTGTCGCACCTGTTTCGAGAAGTGACGCGACCGCTTGATTTAAATCGTCATGCCCGGTCAAAAGTTGCGCTTCCTCTTCGCTCAACTTCACAAAATCGGCTTCTGCGATAAAGTGGAGCGAGTCTTGTTTAAACGCGTCGATATCTGTGACGAGCGCGTCCCGGTAGTTCGGGTCGAACGAGACGAACAAGCCGTCACGCTTGGCGAACTGTAACAGTTTGAAGTAAGCATTCTTCAACTCACCGTCTAGCAGTGCCGTCGCTGAACCGAAATGGACGATGTCGCCTGGCTTGAAAGCGGTCAAGTCGATCGCTTCGAACGCATAGTCGCCGTCACTCCCACGACGGAACGTGAAGTCGCGCTCCCCGTCCGCTTGGATCGAGACGAAAGCGAACGTCGTGTCACCCTGTTCGACTAGATTCTCGACGCCGACGCCGTTGTCGACGAGCGTCTGTTTTAAAAATTGTCCGAACGGGTCGGCTCCGACCTGCCCGAGAAAACTTGAGCGTCCCCCATGTTTACTGACGACGGCGGCCACGTTCGCCGGTGCGCCGCCTGCTTTCTTCACAAACGTCGTCCCGTTGACGAGATCGCTCGACGCGTCTTCACAAACCCAATCAATCAATAGTTCACCAATGCAATGTACGGTGTTCATTCGTCCACCTCCATGTTTGAATGTATTGCTTCGTATCGTTTATCGAACCGGTTCCATAAACAAATAAAAAATGTTACGGAACCGGTTCCGCAACACAAATGTAAACGATTTAATTCAACATGTCAACGCTTTCTCGCAATTTTAATTCAAAAGTTGTGAACGTTTTCATCGGGGTGGCTTCACCTGTCAGCAATTGGATGATCATGTCAGCCGCACGAGACCCGGTCCGCCGATATGGAAGGTGGACCGTCGTCAGCGATGGATGCAATACTTCTGTGAAATCGTACCCACCGAAACCGCTGACCGAGATGTCGTCCGGCACTCGTTTGCCGCCGTTCGCTAACCCTTTCAAGACACCTAGCGCGATGTTGTCGGTCGCACAAACGACGAGCGTCGCGTCCGTCACGTCGGTCGCGAGCTGCTCACCGATCGGGATGGCGTCGTCGATTCTGAACGTCGTCGTCATCGAACGGACGATGGCGCCAGCTTCATTGAACGCTCTCAAAAATCCGTCACGACGGGCTTGTCCGACGGCGATGTCGTCCTCTGCTACCCCGACATAGATGATGTCCCGGTGCCCCCACTCCATGAACTGTCGTCCGAGCGCATACGCCGCCTCATAGTCCGGATAGACGAGGCTGTGCACGTCATCGTGCTGTTGACCGATCAACAGGACCGGGATTTGAATCGCTGCGATCGCCTGTAGATGCGCTGGTGTCACCGTCGTCCCGAGCCAAATGATGCCGGCCACTTTTTGTTTGGCCAAGTTATACAGTTGCTCGATCTCACGCTCGGTCTGTTGGGCAGTGTTGACGACGAGCATCTGATAGCCGTACTCGGTCAAGCGTTCGTCAATCCCCATCATCGTCCTTGAAGCCGCGTACGAATCGAGCCGTGGGACGATGACGCCGATCATTTTCGTCTGCTTCGACTTCAAACTTTGGGCGAACTGGTTCGGTTCATATTTCGTCTCACGGATGACCCGCTCGATTTTTTCGCGGGTAGCCTTCCCGACCGATCCACCGTTCAAATAGCGGGAAACGGTACTTTTGGCGACCCCGGCGAGTTTGGCAATATCGTTGATCGTCACTTGTTTCATCTCAAAACCTCCATACGAAAAAACTGACGCGCTAGACGCCGTCAGTTCAGTGGTTCATCACGTATCGTTTTTTAAAGTTTAAATAATAAAGTCCGTTGCGTTTCTCGAAGCCGTTCTTTTCAAGGACGCGACGCATCGCATCTTTATGTGGACTCGTCGGCGGAATGCCGGCGCGGACGGTATGCCCGTCTTTTAAATCGGATTGCTCAAGCGCGAGGCGCAATCCTTCTGTTGCATAGCCTTTATCTTTATACGGGTCAAACACCATCAAATCGAGTTGATAGACGCGAGCAAGCTTGAGAAGCAGTACTTTACCGACGATTTGTCCGTCTTGAACAAGGTCGAAGTAAAAGTCCTCCCCATAACTATGCTCATCGGCCGTGTATACATGCTCGGCCCCCATCTCGACGAAAATACCTTTTAATTCTTCGGCTGAGATGCCGTAAGAGCTTTGACCATATTTCTGAAAATGTTCATATTCGATCTCATCGATCTGGCGAATAGGTTGACGCACGATTTTCATCCCGTGCCCTCCTTAACAGTTATTCCAACGTCTTTCCAAACTCATTATATACGAAGCGCGTCACGAAGCGCAAAAGATAACCTAAATCAGACCGGTTCGATATGAATGTGGACCGAATCGACGGCGTGGTGTTTATCGAGTTCCCGTTCGATATCGTCACAAAGCGTGTGGGCCTCGTCGACGGTCAAGGCACCGTCAACGGCGATCGTCACGTCGAGCATGACGTGGTTACCGAGATGCCGGCCTTTGATCTCCCGTACCTCTTTGACCGTATCGAAATGTTGAATCGTCTCTTCATAAGACTCGACGAGATCGGGCGGGAACCCGTCAGACAGTTGATGCGTCGCATCGAGAAAGATTTGGATGGCGGTGCGGATGATGAGTCCGGCGATGACGACCGCGAGCATTGTATCCATCCACGGCAGCTTAAAGTAAGCGAACAAGACGCCGAGCGTCGCACCGATCGAGATCAAGGCGTCGGCCAAATTGTCTTTCGCGGCCGCTTTCAGCGCGAGTGATTTGGTCTGTTTCGCCAAGTTCAAATTGTAGCGATGGACACCGTACATGACGATCGCACTAAAGAACGCGACGACGGCGGCGAGCGGGTTCGGCTCGACGTAGACACCGGCGAGCAGATTGGCGATGCTGTTCAATAACACGAACACCCCGACCGCGACCATGATGAGCGAAGCGACGAGCGCGGCAATCGTCTCCATCTTCGCATGCCCATACTTATGTTCAGCATCCCGCGGCGTTGCCGCCACACGAATCCCGATATAGACGGCAATTGATGCGATGACGTCGGTCGTATTGTTGAAACCGTCGGCGAGCACGGCTTCCGAATTGTAAATATAGCCGAAGACGACTTTGAGGACAGATAAAATCAAATAAGTCGTGATTGATAAAATGGCTCCTTTGAGCGCTTTTGGTGGATGATTTGTCGAATGCATCCGCCCACCTCCTTTTTAGCTAAGTTAGTATACCAGTTGTTCTTCGTGTGGGCATAGAGAAACAGTGTTTCCCGAAGTCAAAATAAATGGAATATATTCCCGGTAGTTTCGTCTTCCGAAAATTATGGTAAAGTAAACAAGAAGAGACCCTTGTGGTTAAACCGTAAAAGAGGTGAAACATATGTTCACAGAACGTGATGGTATCAAACTTCGTTTGGAACAAATTGACAGATTGTTATCCGATTTGAATCGTGAAGCGAAACAATTGATGGTACGCTTACGCGAACTTGATGCGAGTGGCGAGAGCCCACAAGAAGCGTCACTTAAGCCGGAAGATCGTGATACGCTCAAAACGTCGATCGATGAGACGCTCGAAGCGCTCCAAACCCGCTCGAAACGCCCGATCAACCCGAACGATGAGAAAAAGAAAGAACTCGCCTCGAACAAGGCGCTCATCGATGAGTTGTCAGATCTACTCAGTAAGAAAAAATGAGACGCCACCGCGTCTCATTTTTTAAGTAAGGAGATTAAATGATGTATATCGTCACAACTTGTCTACGACCGACTGAAACAATCATTCACAAAGCAAACGAGCACTCATTGCTACACGATGTGCCGTTCGTCTCGCGGCGAAAGCATTCAATCGAGACGTTGATGAGCCGGCACGGTGCCGCCGTCCTCGTTTTCGATAAGCGCCGCGTTGAGTATACGCCGCTCGGCGCCAAAGAGCCGTTCTTCTTCCATCCATCAAGCTCGGTCTTCCGTGTCAAGCAACTGCTTCGTGACGGCAACGACCCACTGATCGATGCGGCCGACCTTCAACTCGGAGACCGCGTGCTCGATTGTACACTCGGACTCGGTTCCGACAGTATCGTCATGAGCCACGCCGTCGGCCCGAGCGGTCGCGCCGTCGGCCTCGAGAGCGAATTCATCACAGCGACACTCGTCAAAGAAGGCATGTCGGTCTGGGAAGAGAAAGAGAACGCTTTGAATGAAGCGATGCGACGCATCGAGGTCGTCTGGACCGACGCCCTCACTTATTTGAAAAATTGTGTGGATGACGAATTTGAAGTCGTCTATTTCGACCCGATGTTCGAAAAAACGATCTCAGAATCAGTTCATCTGAACCCGTTACGAGCGTTGGCAAACGAAGCGCAGTTGTCAGATGAACTGATTTCAGAAGCCAAACGCGTTGCGAAAAACAGAATTGTCCTAAAAGCACATTATGAGAGCCCGGCTTTCGAAAAGTATGGATTTAAGCGACTTTCACGCAAAACTTCGAAGTTCCATTATGGATATATCGAAAAAGAGACTCGTTCGGATTAGGTAATTTGACTTAATCGGGACGAAAGTCTCTTTTTTCTTATTTTTCATAATTATTATTTTCTGAATATTGACATTAATCAGACACAAGTTTAACGTTTACATCAAGCTCACACAATTTCCCATTATTTTTACAGGAGGTTAGTCCAAATGAAAAAACGTTCCATCCGTCGTACGACGCTCGCCGTCGCGCTGACATCGGTCATGAGCGTCAGTGCGATCCCGGCCGTCGGTGCCGCTCCACTTGCCGCTTCACCGCTACCAACCGCAACAAATACTGCCCCATTCGATCACAATATCATCGATGAGGATCGTCTCGCCAAAGCGCTCGAAAAGCGTGGCGTCATCAAAAAAGGGCTTTCAACGAAAGAGCGACAGAAAGCCGTCGACGCGTATATTAAAAAGAAGCAAGGTACAGCGCAAGATGCCCACGATCACAAACATGATGACAAATTGAATGACAAAGCGGCGAAAGCGAAAGAGAAGATACATAACCAATTCGAAAAAGAATCGAAACGTCTCCTCGACAAAGCGAAAAAAGGTCAAGGCAATTATCGAAAAGGCAAACCGAATGGCCAAATCAAAGTCGATCCGGCCAAAGCAACGGGCTATAACGGTGCGGTTCGTGAAGACAAAGTGCTCGTCCTCCTCGTCGAGTACAGCGACTTCAAACATAACAACATTGTCCAAGATCCCGGTTATATGTATAGCGACAATTTCAGCAAAGAACACTACGAGCAGTATATGTTCGGTGATAAGTCGTTCGAACTGTTCAACGGTGAGAAAGTTCAGACGTTCAAACAGTATTATGAAGAACAGTCTGGCGGCAGCTACACAGTCGACGGTACTGTCTCTGAATGGTTGACCGTACCAGGTACGGCGAAAGACTACGGCGGTGACAATCCGGCCGGCGGGAATGACAACATTGGTCCAGGTCCCCGTCAACTCGTCAAAGACACATTGAACGCGGCGGTCGCTTCAGGAATGGACCTCGCCGAATACGATGAGTATGACTTGTATGACCTCGACGGCGACGGCGACTTCAACGAACCGGACGGCTTGGTCGACCACTTGATGATCATTCATGCTGGTACCGGCCAAGAAGCAGGCGGCGGAGTCCTCGGTGACGACGCGGTCTGGTCACACCGTTGGGTACTGGATGGCGTATATGGTGTTGAGAACACGACGGCTGACGTCCCATATTGGGGCGGTAAAATGGCCGCATACGATTACACGATCCAACCTGAAGACGGAGCGGTCGGCGTATTCGCCCACGAATTCGGTCATGACCTCGGTCTTCCTGACGAATATGACACGCAGTACACAGGCCAAGGCGAGCCGGTCCAATCATGGTCGATCATGAGCGGCGGCAGCTGGGCTGGTAAAGTGGCAGGAACGGAGCCGACGAGCTTCTCGCCACAAAACAAGGAATACTTCCAAAAATTGATGGGCGGCAACTGGGCCAACATCACGGAAGTCGATCTTGAAGACATCACTGAGCAAGGTTTCGTCTCGAAGCTCGATCAATCGGTGACGAAATCGAACAACCCAGGGTTGTTGAAAGTCAACCTTCCGGACAAGAAAGTGAAAGGTATTGAACCTGAGTTCGGACAGTACTACTACTACTCGACAAAAGGTGATAACTTGCACACTGAACTCGTGACACCAAGCGTCAAGCTCGGTGCTGACGGCACACTCGCCTTCGATACACGGTTCGATATCGAATATGATTACGATTACTTGTACGTCAAAGCACTGAGCGGCGGCAAAGAAGTCGTCCTTGACGTCTATGGTGACGACAACACCGGAAATGACGCCGAGTCGACGAACGGCGCATGGGTGAACAAATCGTACGACTTGTCACAGTTCGCCGGTCAAGACGTCCAGATCGTGTTCGAATACGTGACAGACGGCGGTCTCGCCCTTGAAGGATTCGCCCTCGACAACTTGGCGATCACGTCAGACGGACAGACGCTTCTCGCAGATGACGCGGAAGGTGCTGAGGCGGTCACGCTCGACGGCTTCGTCAAGTCGGACGGTTATGACACGAAACCGCACTACTACTACCTCGAATGGCGTAACCACGCAGGCGCTGACACGGGTCTCTTGAACGGCCGTGGCGTCAAGTACAACACCGGTCTCGTCGTCTGGTATGCCGACGACTCGTTCTCGGACAACTGGGTCGGTATCCACCCGGGTGAAGGTTTCCTCGGAGTCGTCGACTCACATCCAGAGGCGATTGTCGGTAACTTGAACGGCAAAGAAACGGTTTCAGGCAGCACGCGCTACCAAATCGCGGACGCCGCGTTCAGTTTAGACAAAACGCTCGCTTGGTACCTCGATTCTCCGAGCCGCGGAATTTACGACTACAAGGCGCAATCTGGCGTGAAACAGTTCAATGACGCCAATACGTACATCAACTCGCTCATCCCGGATGCGGGCCGTAAGCTTCCACAATACGGACTCGTCGTCGACGTCGTCGGCGAAGCGAAAGACAATTCGGCTGGAGCTGTTTGGGTCCGGACGAAGTAAGCATGATTTGTTTGACCCTCGCTCTTCTCATCAAGAGAAGAACGGGGGTCTTATTATTCTAAAAAAGCTTGAATTTTCAATCGAGACTGTGTAACATACTAGTTGTAACGCCTCTGTAGGTTAGTGGCAGACCTCAGCAATGGTAATGCTGCAGCACGAGTTCGATTCTCGTCGGAGGCATCAACTGAATCCGTTTTACGGAGCGATAAAAGCACTTTCTCGAAAAATAGAGAAAGTGCTTTTTATTGTATCTAATCCGATTTGATATTCCAATAAATGGTATAATGGGTAAATACATATATAAAGGAGACTAGATATGAAACATATCCCCATCTTACTTGCTGCCGTCACCTTATTGGCCGCCTGTTCTGAACAGACGACAGATCGTGCGTCTGACTCAGCCCAAAGGAATGAAAATGTCGTGATCGATGTATCTGAGACGCAACCCTTCTCCGAACCTGTCCCGACCGAAAAAGAAGTCTCGATATTTTTAGGCTATCTCCAGTCATTGAGCAGTGATACGCTCGGTGCGCTGCGTCAATCCGAGCAATCCATCTTCGCCTGTGGGACGTCTTGTGAAGACCGTCCGCTCGAAGAAATCTCTACTCAAATCGACAGTAACCGTGAAGAGCTTGAATCAATCCGTGCCGATATTGATGAAATTCTTCCGGCGCTTGACCACCTTGTGTCATCTGACGTATCAGGAATCGACCGTGAAGGACTGACCAACGTATTGAACGAATTCACATCCGTGAGTGAGGCGTTGACGCATTTTTTAGAAGCTGACGATTGGTCATTTTGGGAAGAAGCCCGGACCCAATTGAATAGCATGTCATCGACCATAAAAGGCATCGCTATTTATCTAAGTGGTGTGTGACATTATATCAACTACATAGGCTGCTCTCATCCAAACTCGGGTGAGGGCTTTTTTTCTTACAGTCATGGAAACTGTCTTGACACGTCTCCGGTTCCTCTATAAACTTGAAAAGTTGAATTGAATGATTTTTCGGAAGGAGCATGACAAATGCTGAATGAATGGTTATGGATCCCTTCTGCCCTGCTCACGCTCGGTCTCCTCGTCCTCAGCTACAAGCTGTTCGGACGGGTCGGACTGTACGCCTGGATCGCGATGGCCTCGGTCGTCGCCAACATCCAAGTGACGCAGCAGATTGTGATTGGTGGTTTCATCTTCACACTCGGGAACATCGTCTACGGTTCCCTTTATTTAGCGACAGACATCTTGAACGAGAAACATGGCCGTCACGCTGCCCGCAAAGGCGTCTGGCTCGGGTTCTTCATCTTGATCGTCTCGACGGTACTCATGCAGTTCGCCTTGCTTTACGAACCGTTTGAAGAAGCGCTCTATATGCATGAGAGCTTCGAGGCGTTGTTCTCGATGCTCCCGCTCATCACGCTCGGCAGTCTCGCGGCGTACCTCGTCTCACAACTGTTCGACGTCTTCATCTATTCGAAGATTCGGGCGAAGACGGGTGAGAAGAAACTGTGGCTCCGGACGACGGGCTCGACGGTCGTCTCACAGTTGATTGATACGCTCACGTTCTGTACGATCGCCTTTTGGGGAATGGAATGGGACATCTGGTGGAACATCTTCGTCACGACGTATGTCGCGAAGTTCATCATCGCCTGGATGGCCACGCCGTTCATGTATTATGCGAAGCGGACCGAACCACAAGACGACGAGACGGAAAAAGCAGCCTAATAAAAAACCGCAACCTCAACGGGTTGCGGTTTTTTCTCGGATTTGCAGACGCACCGCGTAAGGCCGTGCATCTTCGAGTGACGACGTCTCCCGACAAACAGTGAGTGCCATGTAAGCGTCGATAGCGAGCGCTTCGATGGTCTCGTCCGTCGTCTCGACCTCAAGTATGGTGTAGGGCGGCAGATGTTCGAGCTTGACCCACTGCCCGTGCAGGTTCTTCACATAGATGATTGGTTCGTCAATCGAGTAACGTCGGAGTAAATCAGACACGTTCACGCGATCCCCTCCTTAAACCAAACCTTTATCCTCATTATAGAAAGCGCTTACGATTCTGTAAACCGTGCTTCCCGAAAATTTGGCGGTCCAACGCTTCAAAAATCGTGAAATCGAACCGATAATCTAGTAGAGAAATGAGGTGAACCGATGCGTTATCGCCGACAAGAAACGTTCCGCTATATTTTACCGAACCCCCGTTTCATCCCCTACCGCCTCGTATGGGAAGACAAGGAGTTGCATGACGGTGAAGGCATGCTGCTCAACATTAGTGCCCACGGCTTGAAGTTGCGCTGCGACTACTTGTTCCCACTGTCGGAAGGGCTGAAAGTTCAGGTCGTGCTCGACCTCGTTCCTTTAATCCAATCAATCGAATTGACTGGTCACGTCCGTCACCGTAGTCAAATGGGAAGCATGTACGATTACGGGATCCGTCTTGAAGCGAATTCAGAAGAAGCCCAACAGCTCGTGACGATGATCAAAGCTTATGCAAGAGAGAACCAATGAGAACGTGTCGTCAGACACTTCTCATTTTTTGTTCGTCCGATAACAGGGTATACTAATGACAACAGAGACAGATTAGAGGTGTAGCCATGACTAGAAAATTTTTATTGATTCCTTGGGCCGCCGCGATCGCCATCGCGCTACTCGGTCCTAACACCCCGTTCTCGAGCCGGTTCTTGCTCGACTTCCTGACGTACAATACCGATGCCTATGAAGGATATTCTTTGTCCCTCTTTAGCGTGCTAGGCGTCTACCCGCTCGCGCTGTTCCCGCTGCTTTGGTCGGAAGTGAACCAACTGCGGCCGAATCCACTCCTACCGGCAGCAACCGGTTTTGTCGTCGGAGGATTCATCATCGCTCCGTATCTCGCGTTCGCACGGCAGTCGCCCTACCCGACGCCAATCAAGCCGTTGCCGACGAGACTGCTCGGGGTCGTGTTGCTCCTCGTCACGATCGGTTTATTCATCGCTGCCGTGATGACTGGGAACGTCGCACAGTATTGGTCATACGTCGAACAGAATCAATTCGTCCGCACGATGACGGTCGATTTCTTCTTGCTCGCCTTCGTCCAAATGACATTGATGACCCGGGATGCGAAGCGCTATAAGATGAGCTTGTGGCCGCTCCCGTACATCCCGCTATTCGGTCTATTGTTTTGGCTCATCATTCGTCATAAGCAACCGTTCAACGAGGCGCCGCCGCGACGGCCGAAAGTGGTTTGATGCTGTACTTGAGAGTGGGTTTCCCAAAACCCACTCTTTCCTTTATACTAGAGCGAGAGTTTATCTAGAGAAAGAAGGGTCAAATCCAATGAGATTTTTTAAAGTAATGACACACACGAACGACAAGGGAGAAGACGTCATCCTAAGCGAGTATTTCAAAATCGCCGACAAACAGGCTGAACAATTCCTCAAAGATACGTTAGAGCTCGACATGTTCGACGAGAAAGTGACGCTCAAAGAGTGCCAAGTCGCGAAAGACCGGTGGGAATGCCCGGTCGGTGACTTCGTCGTCGTCGAATACTTCAATGAAAAAGAGTTTGATAAAATGAACGAGTATCGTGTGGTCGCACCGAAAAAGTGATCCACAGCAAAGGCGACTTTCCCATTTAATCGGGAAAGTCGCCTTTTTATCGTTCGAGTCATCGACGTGCGTTATGACTCCTCGTTATCTTCTTCCGGATCCGGATCTGGATGTTGCGTCGGAGCCGGTTTTTTCGCCGGATCAGACTCATCGTCTGGCATCGGGTCCGGGTGAACCCCTGGTTGCGATTCGTCACGTTTCATTGAGCATCCCTCCTCTGTCATAGTGGACTAATTCCACATTGATCAAGAGTCGAAACATCAGTGTATGTCTTTATTGCCGATGACACGACGTGAGATCGCTTTTTCAATCTCGACGATGACGAAGACGATGGCACCGAAGACGACCGGATAGATCCAATCATTCAAATCAAGTGCCGCTGTCCCGAACAACGTGTGCATAAACGGCACGTACGTGATGAACAGTTGAAGTGCAATCAATAGTGCCGATACGATAAACGCAATCTTGTTATCGAAAAAGTGGCGGTTAAACGCCGGAGCGAGTTCGGTCCGACAGTTATACAAGTGGAACAACTGGGCCATGACGATCGTATTGAGTGTGATCGTCTGCAGCTTCGCGATTGAGAAATCAAAGTCGGCTAACATGTAGTTGATGATCAAGCTACCTCCCCCGATCAAGATCGAGACGAAGATGATCCGGAACACGTAATAGCGACTCAACAGCGGGACGTTCGCCGGACGCGGCGGACGTTTCATCGTGCTCTCTTCGAGCGGTTCGAAGGCGATCGCGAGCGACAGTGTGATGGCAACGACCATGTTGACCCAAAGGATTTGGACCGGGCTGAGCGGTGCCGCGGCACCGAGCAAGATGCTCATCGCGACGAGGAGCGCTTGTCCACCGTTCGTCGGGAGCAAGAACAAGATCGTCTTCTTCAAGTTGTCGTATACACGGCGGCCTTCACGCACCGCGTTGTAAATCGTTTTGAAGTTGTCGTCGACGAGGACCATCTGCGACGCCTCTTTTGCGACTTCGGTCCCTTTGATACCCATCGCGACACCGATATCGGCCCGTTTCAAGGCCGGGGCATCGTTGACACCGTCACCGGTCATCGATGTGATGAGCCCGTTTTGCTGCAATCCTTTGACGAGACGCAGCTTATCATTTGGGCTCGTCCGGGCGAACACATCGTTATGAACCGACGCTTCTTTGATCTCCTCGTCCGACATGTTCGTCAATTCTTTCCCTTCAAGTGCGCCTTCGACTTCCATGCCGAGTTCACGGGCGATGGCAACGGCTGTGTCTTTATGGTCACCCGTGATCATCTTGATGCGGATACCGGCGTCACGGCAAGCCGCGACGGCTTCAATCGCCTCTGGTCGTGGTGGGTCGACGATTCCGTACAAACCGAGGAACGTGATGCCGGATTGGACGTCCTCATGGTCGACCGTCTCTTTCGAGCGATCGACCCGTTTGAATCCGCCCCCGAGGACACGTTGTCCGCGGTCGGCGATCTCTTTACGTTTCTCATCCCAGTAGGTGCGGTCAAACTCAGTATCTTCCGCCATATCGAACAGGCGGTCTGGCGCCCCTTTGATGAAGATCATCCGCTCATCTTTATAGTCGACGAGCGTCGCCATGTACTTATACTCCGAATCGAACGGGATTTTCGAGATGACTTTCAGCCGTTCGATCGGTCGCTCCGCTTTTTCGGCGAGCGTGAGCAAGCAAGCTTCTGTCGGGTCGCCATTGATGACCCATTCACCGTTTTCTTCATACAATTGGGCATCGTTACACGTCTTCCCGACCGTGAGCAGGTCGATCATCGACTCGTCGTCATCGAGGTCGAACGGTTGACCGTTTTGTTCGAGGTCACCATCTGGAGCGTATCCGCCGCCTGACACTTCGATGTCGTGCTTCGCCGTGACGACTTGCTTGACGGTCATCTCGTTTTTCGTCAGCGTACCCGTCTTATCGGTACAGATGACAGAGACCGCCCCTAACGTCTCGACGGACGGTAGACTACGGACGATTGCTTTCTTCTCGGCCATGTTACGAACACCGAGTGCGAGAATGATCGAGATGACGGCAGGGAGACCTTCCGGGATTGCTGCGACCGCTAACCCGATCGTCGTCAGCATCAGTTCGATCGGATCGAAATCACGTACAAAGTAGCCGAACGCGTAAATGATGACCGAGATCACAAGGATCGCAATCGAGACCGTTTGACCGAATTTCGTCGTCTGACGGATGAGCGGTGTCTTCACCGTCTCGACTTCAGCGATCGATGCGTTGATTTGACCGAGCTCCGTCCCTTCACCGATCGACGTGACGATCGCTTTCGCGCTGCCCGTCGCTATACTCGTTCCTGAATAAATCATGTTTTTCCGGTCACCGAGGACAGCATCTTCCTCCACGACTTGAATTTTCTTCTCGACCGTCGTCGCTTCACCTGTCAGAGCCGATTCTTCGACTTTGAACTTCTCGGCTAGAATGACTCGCGCATCGGCCGGGACTTTGTCACCGGCGGCGAGCACCAAGACGTCTCCGACGACGAGTTCGCTCGATTCGATTTGGAACTGCTTGCCGTCTCGGATGACGCTTGCTTTCGTCTCGAGCAGTTTTTTAATCCCCTCAAGCGCCTGTTCAGCCTTGTTTTCTTGCAAATAACCGACGACGGCAATGATCGTGACGACGAGCGCGATGACGATCGTATCGATATACTCACCTAAAAAGCCGGTGACGACAGCCGCACCGATCAGGACGTACACAAGAATATCATTGAACTGTCTCAAAAATTTTATGATTTCAGGTGTCTTTTCCTTTTCCGGCAGAACGTTCTTCCCGAACTGTTCTTGCCGACTCGACACTTCTTGCTTCGACAGCCCGTTGTCTACGTCTGTCTCAAGACTACTCCTCACCTCTTCCGGTTCGAGTGCGTGCCAATTTTTGTTCTCCATCTGCATCTCTACTCCTCCTTGGTCGATCCTATATGAAAATCTATCTCTTTTATGTTCCCACTCCATGGCTTCCTGACACATCAGACGACACATTTTCACAACATTTTCAAAAAAACCGTTCACATTTGCCTCGTTTTTCATTTGGAAACGCTACCATCCAAAAAAGTCGTGTCAGATGGATGAAATGGCTTTACATAACGGTCTGAATGGTTAACTATAGAGAAAATAAAACAGAGAGAAAGAGGTACACGTATGGTCATTATTCAAGGGATCGCCCTGTTGCTGTTGATCCTCGCCTTGTTCACGTTATTCAGTTACAAAGCACCGTTCGGGATGAAAGCGATGGGAGCACTTGCCGGCGCCGCAATCGCGAGCTTCCTCGTCGAAGCGTTCAACGCCTACGCGATCGGTGGGTTACTGCCGCTCCCTTTATATGAAGAAGTCGGCCAAGCTGCCGGTGCGCTGTCGGGACCTGCGGCAGCGGCACTTGTCACGATTGCGCTCGGCATCAACCCGGTCTACGCGTTGATGCTCGGTTTGTCCGTGTCAGGCTTCGGGATCCTCCCCGGCTTTTTCGCAGGGTACGTCCTCGCCTTACTCGGCGGCAAGCTCGACCGGCACCTTCCGGCCGGTGTCGACATGATCTTTTACGTCATCGTCATGGCACCGCTCGCCCGTCTCGTCGCCATCGGTGTCGATCCGCTCGTCTCGAACACGCTCGCTCAAATCGGGGCGGTCATCGAGCTCGCAGCGACGCAAAATCCGATTGTGATGGGACTCGTCCTTGGCGGAATCGTCACGGTCGTCTCGACATCACCGCTCAGTTCGATGGCGCTCACGGCGATGCTCGGTCTGACCGGTGTCCCGATGGCAATCGCGGCCCTCGCCTTGACGGCGTCGATTTCGATGAACTATTTACTCTTTAAGCGATTGAACATCGGCTCGAAGAAAGACCAACTTTCGGTCGCGATCGAACCGCTCACACAAGCCGACCTCATCTCGGCGAATCCGATCCCAATCTATAGCGTCAACTTTGTCGGTGGTGCCATCGCCGGACTCATCGTCGCGATGACCGGAATGGTGAACAACGCACCTGGGTCTGCCGCCGGTATCCCGGGACTGCTCGTCATGTATGGCTTTAATGACTGGCAGACGGTGACGGTGACGGCAATCATCGTGTTCGCCGTCGGCATCATCGCCGGTCTCGTCGGCAGCAAACTGTTCAGCAATTTCCCGATCGTTCGGCATACGGAAAAGATGGCAAATCCTGAAGAGGAAGCCGCATGAAAAAGCAGGAAGTCCAATTCGCGGACTTCCTGCTTTTTCGTTATTCAAACGATAACGTTGTTTGCGTTCGAGACGATTGCCGTGCAAGTTCGATCACACGCGTCGTCAACAAAGCGTCCTCGAGGGAAACGACCGGCCGTCGCGTCGAATAACTGTCAGCGAGCTGGCGATAAAATGCCAAATAACGCCCCGGCTCGATTTCAATCGTTTGCGACTCATTTACAACGAGCGTCCCCGTCTCACGGACACCCGCTTCGATCGTGCCGTCTCGGAGCGCGGCCTCTTGCGGGTCGAGACCGTATTTCATAAAGCTGCCTGCCGTACCGTGGACTTCAAAGCGAGGCGCTTCAACGGCGACGAACGGGTTCGAACGTAAGTAGACGCGCTTTTCACCGTAGTGCAGCGTCACGTTGAAGCCGTCATCGGACTGTCCGCCGTCTCGTTGGACCATGACGTCTGCTGAGACGTGGTCCGGTTCGCCGAACAACACGAGCGCCTGATCGATCAAATGACTGCCGAGGTCGAACAAAATACCAGACCCAGGACCTGCGTTCTCACGCCATCTGTCCCGGACAAGCGGACGGAACCGGTCAAAGCGTGATTCATACACTTTCCAGTCTCCGATTCGGTTTGATTCGAGCAGTGACGCCACCGTCAAGAAATCTCCGTCCATGCGTCGGTTGTGGAACACGTTGACGATCCCGTCACGCGTCTTCTCGAGGGCGATGAGGGATTCCCCTTCCTCAGACGTTAGGAACGCTGGCTTCTCGACGAGGACGTCTTTGTTTGCGTCGAGACACGTCGTTACCATGTCTTTATGTAAGTTCGACGGTGTCGTGATCACGAACAGCGTCGCATCGGTCGCGATCGCTTCTTCGAGCGTCACGTATACGTCCACGTCAGGGAGCACGGCACGGACGTCATCCGGTCTAGAGGAGACGACCCCAGTAATGTTGAATTCCTCGAGCGTCGTCAAAAATGGTAGGTGGAACGTCGTCGCTGAAAAGCCGAAACCGACCACTACTGTGTTGATCATATGTATTCCTCCTTTGTTTCTTCACGATTGATTGTAACAAAAAAAGGGGTATATTGACCCCTCACGCACTGACACTTTCATCCAATCCATATTCAAACGTGTTGTATCCGTTACGTGAATCGACGTAAACGAAACCAAAACGTGGATAATACTCGTTCAAAAACTCGTTGTCGGCGACACAGTCGAGACGGATCGGCTCGTTACCATCGGCTTCGCGGAGTACATGTTGCATCAGCTGTTGACCGACGCCACGGCCTTTCAATTGTTCACTGACGACGATGCGATGTATGTATTGACCGCGCTCGCCATCTTCCCATAAATTGTGATCCCATTCATCCGGAGGAAGCAAGGCGATCGAGGCCAATACATAGCCATGTTGTTCATACACGTACACACTTCCCGTCGCAATGTCGGTTCGCACGCGTTCTAACAAATCTAGCTCCAAATATTCCGTCCACTGGTCACTTCCTGTTTCATTAAGCGCTACGGCTCGTTGTTCGATTAGGTGCGCGATGTGCTTAGCATCGCGTTTCGTCGCGAGTCGAATCATAACGTCCTCCTTTATTTATGCAGTATTTGAAATACCAATATAACGGAGACGTTTGACCGATTTCAACCATCTTGCCTGAGCGATGTCATGGGAACGGGATGACGTCGCCCCCGTTCAATTGATAACTATACGTCAAAGTCGCGTTCAAGCTATGCGATACCGAGCAATAGCGGTCGACGGACAGTTCGATGGCACGGCGGACCCGTTCCTCCGGCATCTCCCCTTCGAGCACATACAGGATGTGGATTGCTGTGAACCGCATCGGGTGCTCGGTCGCCCGCACTGCGTCGACTTCCATCCCGAACCGTTCGAGCGGCAGGCGCATCTTGTGCAAAATCGAAACGATATCGATGCCCGTACAGGCCGCCGTGGCGTGCAGCAACATCTCGGTCGGCCGTGGCCCCGTATCCAATCCCCCGACATCCGCCGCCGCATCGAGCGTCACGCTATGTCCGGAAGGTGTCGTCGTTTGAAACGCCATCCCTTGTTGCCAATCCACTTTCAAGTTCATCTCAGTCTCCCCCTTATTTTTTCACTAGCATACTATTCCCTCGATTGAGGTATTATAAAGCTAGTTGCACAATTTGTCGTTTAGGAGTGGGTCGCATGGAGTGGTCGGTCATGATCAGTTGGGGGCTGTATATCGTCCTCGGGTTAAATTTATTGTTCGCTTTAGCCGTTATCTTCGCGGAACGCCGCGATGTCGGTGCCACCTGGGCCTGGCTGCTCGTCTTGTTTTTCCTACCGATTTTCGGATTTATCATCTACTTGTTCCTCGGTAGACAGCTGAAAAAAGATAATTTCTTTAACTTGAGTGTTGAGGAGCGATCGTTTCATTCGTTGCAAGTCGAGAGTCAAATCGAGCAGATTCACCGTAAAGAGACCGCGCTCGCCCAACCGCTATTTGAGAAGTACGAGCAGTTGCTCGAGATGAACTTGCGCTCATCGAAGTCACTCATCAGCGTCCACAACAAGTCGACCATCATGCATGACGGGGAACAGAAGTTCAAGGCGCTGATGGACGATATCCGTAGCGCAGAGACCGAGATCAACATCCAGTATTACATCATCCAGCGTGATGCCCTCGGGAAGGCACTGATCCACGAACTGATCGAGCGCGCCAAAGCGGGCGTCAAAGTCCGGCTGTTGTATGACGCGGTCGGATCGCGCAGCCTCCGCGATTCAGACTTCAAGGAGTTGATCGCGCATAACGGTGAAGTCCGTGTCTTCTTCCCGCCGACGTTCGGCTTGATCAACTTCAAGTTGAACAACCGGAACCACCGAAAAGTCGTCATCATCGATGGGAAAATCGGCTACGTCGGCGGCTTCAACGTCGGTACCGAATACCTCGGCCTCGTCGAAAAATTCGGCTACTGGCGCGATACCCACCTCCGGGTCGAGGGGGACGTCGTCTATCACCTGCAGCACCGGTTCATCTTGGACTGGAACTTTTCGGGGAGCAAGCATCACGACCCTGAAAACTCGTTCTGCTTCGCGCGCCACGATATTAAAGAGCAGTCACCGATGCAAATCGTGACGAGCGGACCGAACTCGGACACCGAGCACTTGAAAAATATGATGATCAAAATGATCGCGTCGGCCAAGCAGCGGGTCATCATCCAAACGCCTTACTTCATCCCGGATACGAGCTTCATGGACGCCTGCAAGATGGCACTGTTGTCCGGTGTCGAGATGGACATCATGATTCCCGGAAAACCGGACCATCCGTTCGTCATGTGGGCGTCACTGTCGTTCCTCGGTGAGCTGCTCGATTACGGGGCGAACGTCTACATGTACGATGAAGGCTTCCTGCACGCGAAGACGCTCGTCGTCGATGACGAAATTTCGACCGTCGGCACGACGAATTTGGACGCCCGCAGCTTCCGCTTGAACTTCGAAGTGAACGCCATCATCTACGATGAGCGGGTCGCTCTTGAGCTCGCCTCGTTGTTCGAGTCGGACGTCGCCGTCAGTCGGCGCTATACGGTCGACGACTATGCGGTCCGGAAGTGGAGCGTCCGGATGCGCGAAGGTGTGTCACGGTTGCTCAGCCCAATCTTATGACCGTTGTGAGATCGCGCAAGCGGTCTCTTTTTTATGTCCATCAGCCGACAAATTCTAGATTTCAGCTTATTTTTATCATGTTTTAGCTAATATTCTTCCAAATAAGGGTATAAAGTATCAGTACGAACGTCCTAAACTCTCGTTTCGTTAAAGAAAGGAGGAAGTATGCGTTCGCGCATATGTCATTCTATGGCTGATCAAGAACGAATTCACCAAGACACCCACACCATGAAACCCGATCCTTCCTCGTGGGACCAGTTACCGATCGGTCTCTTTGCATTCGATACGTTCGGACGCATCATCAGTTACAACGATTCGTTCGTCGACTTACTCGGGGTCGTCCCGACGACAAGCTCGATGTTTGAACGGTGCACGACCTCAACGTTTGACTTATACGGTGCCGTCGCCCGTGTACTGGCAGGCGAGACCGTCCGTTTAGCCGGTTGGTATACCCCTCCGAATCGACAGCCCCGTTTCGTCCGGACGACGATGTCGCCAAGCTTTCAGGCTGACGGCCGAATCGACGGCGGGGTCGGCGTCATCGAAGACACGACCGAACAGCGACGTTATGAAGAACGGATGGAGCATCTGTCGTCACTCGACCCGTTGACCGAGTTATTCAACCGTAAAAAAGTCGGCGACGTCCTGACCTCGGCTGTCCAAGATACGGCCGACACGAAAGCACCTGCCGCCGTCATCATGCTCGATATCGACTACTTCAAGCTCGTCAACGACACGTTCGGTCACCCGACCGGCGATCTCGTGTTACGTTCGATCGCTCAATTGCTCCGCCGCAATATAAGGAAGACCGATTCGATCGGTCGCTGGGGCGGCGAAGAGTTTTTAATCGTCGCCCCGCAGTCGACACTTACTGATGGCATCCAGTTGGCCGACAAGTTACGTCAAAAGATCAACGACGAACCGTTCGGTCCGGTCCCGCACGTCACATGTTCGTTCGGCGTCAGTTCGCTTGATGGCGGAAAGACCGTCGAACAAGCACTTCAAGACGCGGACGAGGCGCTGTACGTGGCAAAAAACTCAGGCCGCAACCAAGTGTCGAGCAAACGATGATATGAACTCTAAGAAGAATCGAAGTGTACCAAAAAGGCAGAGCGGATCCGCTCTGCCTTTCGTTTATACATTGAATCGTGATACGAGTTCTTGCAACTCCTCCGCCATATCGGCGAGTGCTTTCGCGGATTGCGACACTTCCTCCATCGAACCGAGCTGGTCTTCTGTCGTCGCCGCGACTTGTTTCGAGGCGTTCGAGTTCTCCTCAGCGATGTGAGCGATTTGCGTCGCTGATGCTGAAACTTCTTCGACGTTCGCCGCGATTTCTTCGACAGTGGCCGTCACGTCCTCGATCCGTGGCGTCATCTCCTGCGTCCGTAACATGATCTTCTTGAAGCGCTCCGCCGTGTTCTCGGTCGTCTCAAGACCCGCTTTCGTATGGGCTGAAACTTCTTTCATCAACGTGACAGACCGCTCCGTCTCTTGCTTGATGTTCTCAATCAACTGCGAAATTTGCTTCGTCGAGTCCTGTGACTGTTCGGCTAGCTTCCGAACTTCACTCGCGACGACGGCAAACCCTTTCCCGTTCTCACCGGCGCGGGCAGCCTCGATCGCCGCGTTCAAGGCGAGCAAGTTCGTCTGCGTCGCGATCCCGTTGATCACATCGACAATGTTTCCGATCTCGTTCGAACGCTTGGCGAGCGACTCGATGACTGCACCGAACGTCTCGACCGATGTGTCGATTGCTTTCATTTGCGTCACGTTATGAGTGACGGCAGCAGTCCCGTCTTCCGCTTCGATCGCCGTCTCGCGAGACAGTTCCGATACGTCCGTCGAGCTTTCAGCGATGCGCATGATGCCTGCCGTGATTGCTTGGAGCGAGACGGCGTTGTCGTCGAGCTGACGTTTCGAATCGTCGGCCCCGGCCGCCATCTGCTGGACCGCGCCGGCAATCTGCTCAGAAGATGCCGCATTCTGCGCCGAGTTGGCCATGAGTTCTTGCGACGATGCGGCGACTTGCCCGATCGATTGATCGAGATTGATGATGATCGAGCGGAGTGACGCCGTCATGCCGTTGAAACTTTCAGCGACACGTCCGATCTCATCGTTCGAATCGACGACGATCTCTTCCGTCAAATCTCCTGCTTGAATCCGTTCCGCGCCCGTCGTCAACCGGTTCAACGGTCGAATGATCGAGCGTAAGATGAAGTATAAGATGACGGCAGCAAGCAAACTCATCCCGGCGATGACACTTAATGTCGTCCACAGGATACCGACCGTCTCATCTGTAATTTCTTTATCATACAACGTCCCGGCCACTTTCCAGCCCGTCAAGTCGTTCGTCATGAAGTCCATTTGTTTGTCTTCATTTTCGAACACATATGAAAAGCTGCCGTCTTTGCCGTCGTAAAGCGATTCGACCCAATCGCCTGATGCCTTCTCGCCTGCGGCTAACGTCGGATGGGTCACGAACTGCTGGTTCGCATCAAGGATTGTGACATAGCCTTCTTTCCCGATTTGAATGCCAGCCGCAACACTCGCGATGTCATCGACGTCAACGTCGACTGCGATGACGCCACGACCGTCATCCGTTGTCTGCGATAGCGTGACCATCATTTTACCTGATGACGCATCGACGTAAGGGTCGGTGATGACGACGTTCCCTCCGGCACCATCTGCCGCTTCGTACCACGGACGTGTCCGGGGATCATAGCCGTCAGGCAACGACTGGACAGGGTAAATCGTCATCACGCCTTCCGTCGACGCGTAATAGATGTTCGTCACTTTCGGATGGGTCGCCAAATATTCGACGAACTTCTCCTCTAACCCAAGGTTGTCTTCTCCTTCTTCGTAGAGCGACTCGTCAATCCGCCCCGCAAAAAAGGCGACGTCGCGCTCAATCGGTTCAATCAGATTCGTGATCTCGTCATTCATCCGCTCCACACCCGCGTGCGCCGACTGCATGATTTGATCCGTAATTTTTTGTTTCGCCTGATAGTAAGCGACAAAGCCGATCAATAACGATGGAATCAATAATAAGAGCAATGACATCGTGATCAACTTTTGTTTAATGCTGATGGTTCGTTGTTTCGTCCGTTTCATAAATAACCCCTATTCCCGAGAATAACTCTCGCTACGTTAACCTATGTATCGGCTAGAATTCGGGGCTTTTTGATGACCTTAGCAAAAAATCGTCACCGTTTTTCTATTCTTGTCAATTGAAAACCTTTTCATTATATACAGAAAACCGTCTGCTCGCATCAAACGAACAGACGGTCCTATCAATGGGTTAACCGCGGCTTAATCGCCATCCGTTACATTGTCTGGTAGGAACTGATTGATTGCATCGATCACTTGTGTGAGGACGGCAAGCGAGCCCAACGTATCGTGCTCACGTTCTAGGCTGTGGTTCACATCAGGAAGCAGAACCGACGTCAGCAAAGGAACGTCTGAAATTTCTTTGTAACGGCTCTCCGTATAACAGTGGTCACGGTCCCCGATGACGACGAGGCGAGGTGTCTCAGACGAAACGATAGTCTCCCTGACATCATCTCGTTGAATGAGTGGCGTTAGCCAGATAGCAAACGCATCCTGGAAAATCGATCTTTTCAATTCCGTGACCATTGCGATCGTTCCGAGCGACTTGCCGATTAAATAAAATTGCTCATATGTATGCTGCGACAACACGTGGTCGACAATTGTGGCCACATCCTGTCTAACAATCTCGCCGATGTCTTCGATTTCATCGTATTGCTCGCGATAATATTCATAGTTGATCTCCAACACATCAACGTGGCGTTCAAGTAAAAGGCTCGTCGAAAAATGAAACACCGGGGCATCGGTCGAATAGCGAAAACCGGGCAATAAAATGGCCAGCTGAGAAGAAGTCGTCTCATGTTGCATCAGCGAATACGAGATTTCGATTCTGCCAATTCCTGTCACTGTACTCGTTACTACTTGAATCATAATCTGCCCCCTTATTAATGAAATAGACGCGGCCAGATAGGCCGCGTCTCAAGCTCCGACAATCGCATCATGGGTCGCTTCCGTCCAGCCATAGGCGACTTCGCGCAACGCGAGTTCGCCGAACAAGCGCTCTTTCGCATCGACGACTCGTCCTTGGCGCTGTTCATAAAACGCCCGGTGCGGGTTCAGCTCGAGCGCCCAGATGATAACGCCACGGCTAGACATCGTTTGGACCGCTTGCTCGAGTAAGAGCGAGCCGATCCCGTTTCGTTGATGGTTTTCTAAAATGTAAATCGCGTAAATCTCGTTCGGATGGTCCGGATAGTCCCCCGTCCGCTCGTCCCCATACAATACGAAACCAACGATCTCCTCATCGACTATGGCGACGAATCCGCTGATTTCGCGGTTGGAAAGGGCACTCCGGACTTTTTCCGACCACTCGATCGACCCAGAAGAAAGCTTTAATAAAAACTCGGTCGGAACGATTCCCCGATAAGTCGTTCGCCAACCGTTGACCCTGACGCGCGCGATCCCGTAAGCGTCTTTCGGCTCAGCTTTCCGTATTTGCATCCGTACCCCCTCCTACCCTAAGTTTTACAAGTAGTTTACCACAAATCACCGAATCGAAATCACACTTCTTCCAGAAACGACTGACAATCATTTGACAAAAAACGACCGTAGGAATCCCTACGGTCGAGTTTGTTAAGCGACGTCACGCGTTGGCTCTGCAGTCGCTGTCGTAAGCGGTTTTTTCAAGAACGAGAGAAGGAGTGCCCCGACGAGTGCCCCTGCGAGAATCGCAAGTGCGTAGAGACCCATGCTCATCGCGACGTTTCCAGCTCCTTCAAGTAACGGGAAGACGAAGATCCCACCGTGTGGCGCCGGCAATTGAATCGCGAAGAAGGCAGATAATCCACCGGCGAGTGCTGACCCGAGAATCGCTGACGGCAATACCCGGATCGGGTCGGCCGCAGCGAACGGGATGGCCGCTTCTGTGATGAACGAGGCGCCCATGATGTACGCCGTCTTACCAGCTTCACGTTCTTGTTTCGAGAACTTCTGACGAGCGAACACGGTTGACGCGAGCGCGACGAGAAGCGGTGGCACCATCCCACCTGCCATGACGGCCGCCATGACTTCTTGGTTACCGGCTGTGAGTGCCGCCGTACCGAACACGTATGCTGTCTTGTTGATCGGGCCACCCATATCGACGGCCATCATCCCACCGACGATGACACCGAGCAAGATGGCGTTAGCACCACTCATGCTGTTGAGCGTATCCATCAACCATGTCATGAACGCTGCAATCGGTTCGTTGACGACAAGTAGCATGATCATCCCTGAGATGAACGAGCCGAGCAACGGATACAGGAGGACTGGTTTAATTCCTTCAAGCGTCGCTGGCAATTTCGCGAGTGCTTTTTTCAAGAACAGGACGACGTAACCAGCTAAGAAACCGGCGATGAGTCCACCGAGGAATCCGGCATTCCCTTCGCTCGCGAGCACACCGGCGACGAGACCAGGTGCGAGACCCGGACGATCGGCGATCGACATCGCGATGAAACCGGCAAGGATTGGGACGAGGAATCCGAACGCCGCGCCACCGATTGTCATGAGCTGAGCCGCAAATTCATTGTACGACGGATCATCTGGGTTTGCCGAGTTGATTCCCCAGAAGAAGCTGAGGGCAATCAATAGACCACCGGCGACGACGAGTGGCAGCATGGCTGATACCCCGCTCATCAAGTGTTTGTAAATGCCGGTGCGCTGTTCTTTAGGAGCGCCTGACGTCCCTGTCGAACGGTAAACCGGTGCATCTTGTTTCACAGCCCGGTTGATCAACTCTTCCGGTTTGCGGATGCCTTGCGCGACCGGTACTTCGATCACGTGTTTCCCGGCGAACCGCTCCATGTCGACGGCTTTATCGGCCGCGACGATGATAGCTGTCGCTTTGGCGATATCAGCTGCCGTCAATTCGTTTTTGACGCCAGTCGAACCGTTCGTCTCGACTTTGATGTCGACACCCATCGCTTCTGCTTTTTGTTTCAAGCTGTCTGCTGCCATATACGTGTGCGCGATGCCGGTCGGGCAAGCCGTGACGGCAAGGATATAAGGTGCATCCTTTTTGACCGTTTTTTCAGCAACCGGTGCCGCTTCGGCCGCTTCTTTCTCTTCGATCGCGCGAATGACGTCATCTTCTGACGTTGCCGCATAGAGACGTTCCTGGAATTTTGGATCCATAAGGAAGACGGATAATTTCGAGAGTGTTTCCAAGTGCTCGTTGTCGGCGTGTTCGCCTGCTGCGATCATGAAGAACAGGCGGCTGTCTTGGCCGTCGAGCGCTTCATAGTCGACTCCGCTCGAGCGACCAAAGGCGATCGCGGGTGCTTTGACAGCTTTCGTCTTCGCGTGCGGGATGGCAATCCCTTCACCGAGTCCGGTCGTGCTTTGCGCTTCGCGGGCCAAGATGGCGTCGCGATAACCGTTCCGGTCCGCTAGCTTACCGGCCCGGTCGAGCACGTCGACGAGCTCTTCGATGACGTCTGCTTTTGAACGACTGCGGAGATTCAGTTGGATCGTGTCCTTTTTGAGTAGGTCCGTGATGTTCATGTTGTTTCCTCCAATCGGGATAGTGGGGTGACGTCGACTTCGCCGACCAAGCGGTCCACGTCTTGTTTCGTACAGAGGCCAAACGTATAAGCAGACGCGCTGCCGGTCGTGACCGCATAGCGGAACGCCTTGGTTGCGTCGTGGTCTAAAATGTTAGCGACAAAACCGGCGACGAGTGAATCCCCCGCTCCGACCGAGTTGACGAGTTTCCCGCTCGGCGTGTTCGCCGTATAGGCACCTGTCGCGTTGACGAGCATCGCGCCGTCTCCTGCGAACGAGACGATGACGTTTTTGGCGCCACGCTCGACTAACTGTTCCGCGTAAGGGAGCGCCTGGTCAAACGTCTCGATATCGACATCAAACAGTTCACCGAGTTCGTGATGGTTCGGTTTGATCATGAGTGGTTCGAGCGAGAGCACCTCGAGCATCGCTTCTTTCGTCGTATCGACGACGAAGTCGGCTCCGTTCGCTCGAACTTTCTCAGCGAGCGTCCGGTAAAGTGTGCTCGGTAGATTGCCAGGGATACTTCCGGCCAAGACGACGATATCACCTGCTTGGACGTGTTCGAACTGTGCCGTCAACTGTTCAAGTTCCGCGTCCGAGATGACAGGACCACTCGCGTTCAATTCCGTCTCTTCTTTCGCCCGGATCTTGACGTTGATTCGGGTCTCGCCATCGACTTCGATGAAATCGGTCTCGACACCCTTGTCCGTCAACGCTTTCTTAATAAATTCACCTGTCGTCCCGCCGATGAATCCTAGGGCGACCGTATCGGCGTCGAACTCACGTAAGACGAACGAGACGTTGATACCTTTTCCTCCGGCCCGCTGCGTCGTCTCTTGGATGCGGTTGACCTCACCTAAGACGACTTCTGGTAACGTGACGTAATAATCGATTGATGGGTTGAGTGTTAACGTGTAAATCATTGGGCGTTCACCACCTTTGTTAAGGATTGGACTGAACTGACGTACGGTGCACCGCTCATCGTGATGAGTGTCGCCGCCTCGAGGGGCGCCACTCGGCTGAACGAACGTTTCCCGAATTTTGAATCGTCCGCCAAGATGTAGGCGTCCCGAGCCAGTTCAATCGCTGTTTTTTTGACGAGGGCTTCTTCTGGGTCAGGCGTCGTATAGCCCGCTTCTAGGTCGACCCCGTTGATACCGAGAAAAGCGACATCGACCCGGTAGTTCATCATGCTCTCGCGGGCATTGTAGCCGACGAGCGCTTGCGTCGAACGTTTCAACTCGCCGCCGACCACGAACGTCTTAATATCGAGATCGAACAAGTCGTTGGCAATCGGGAGGCTGTTCGTGACGACGATGACTTTCTTTCCGGTCAAGAACGGGACCATCGCTTGTGTCGTCGTCCCGGCATCGAGATAGACGGACATCCCGTCTTCGATGAACGTCGCGGCCTTCCGTGCGATCGCGACTTTCTCATCGACGTGCCGATCCCGTTTTTCCTCGAACGTCGGCTCATCTTCAGCGCGAACGACGAGCGTCGCCCCGCCATGGACCCGTTCAAGGTAGCCTTCGGCCTCAAGGTCCGTCAAATCACGGCGGATCGTCGACTCTGACGCCCCCATCCATTCGACCAACTCTTTCAGCTTGACGATCTTTTGTTCCGACAACCGTTGCAAAATCATCTGATGTCGTTGTTTCGTTAACATCGTATTCCCTCCGTATCTCCAATATAAAGCGTTTACATTCAAAAAACAATCAAAAACATTCAAATTCATTCACTTTTTATCTTATCGTCACAATTATAACACAAAAAACGGTCACTAAGTGACCGCTTACGACTGTTTTTCACTATTTGATTAACCAATCGTTCAATTTCTGTAACAACTGTGGATGAAGCGGGGCCTCGATCGCCTCACGATATTCTTTGTGCAACGTTAAAAGTGAATGCGGGCTCGTCCGTTCGACGAGGAGGTGGTTCATATCTTTAATGATATAGCTGTCGACATCGCCTTTCGTCCGCAGTGAATGGACGTGTTCAGGCGGGACTTGGACGTCACGGTCACCGGTGATGGCAAGCAGCGCGACGCGCACGAGCTCGAGCCGTTCCCGGACGTCATACGACGCATGTTCACGAATCCATTTGGCGTTGACGACTTGGCCTCGGTATTTGAACGCAGCGACGTTCGTCCGGAGCGAGCGCTCGAGCAGATCGTCTTGTCGTTGTCTGACTTTTTTCGGGACGCCGGTCAACCGGTAAAACATCCCTTTCAACCCTTTCACGCGCCCGATCTCGGATGCGAGCGCGTCGGCTTGATGTAAGAACATCTGCTTCGACGAGTCGTTGAATCCGGCGAGGAGGATCAATCCGGCCGCATTCGTCTCGAGTTGAACGGCCGGGGCGATGACCGCCCCTTCGCTATGGCCAAGCACGTAGACATCGCCCGTTTCAGGCAACCGTTGGATCGTTTTCACGACTTCGATCGCATCGTTGACCAAGTCAAGGAGTCCGACTTTATTAAAGTCACCATCCGACTCCCCGATCCCTTGTTTGTCGTACCGAAATACGTTGACGCCCATGCCATATAGCGCGTCGGCTAGTTTTTTATACGTATTGAACTGGACGGGTCCGACATTGCCGTTCCGGTCACTCGGCCCGCTCCCGCTCAAGATGACGACCGTCTTTCGCGGCGTGTCATGCAATAAAAGCGTACCGGCCAGTTCACCGTAATGTCTTGTAATGTTCATGTTTCGTTCCATTGTATCGCCTCCTCTTTCATCATACCGAACAATTCGAGAGAGGACGAGTGTTTCAGTCAAAAAGAAAGAACCGCCCTCACACGGGGACGGTTCAAGACATCATTGTGTGGCGAGCCAATCTGTTAGCCAAGCGACGTGGTCTTCCATCGCCTCGTTCGACAAACGGTCGATTGTATCGGCTTCAGTTAAAGCATCAAACTCAGCCGTCAATGAATCGCTTAATGACATGACCGGTACGCCTTCCGCATGAAATTCATCTAAATACGACGTCCCGAGTGGCTTCACATCAAGTGATGACCAGCTTCCTTGCTCAAGGACCGGCAGTCTTGTCATCCCTTTTGTCCTTACAAAACGTGCATCTTCCCCGGTACCAAGAATATCTAATGACAGTACTAAAGACGGCAAAGTTTCAGCCTGTTTCGCTGTTTCTAAATAATCCATGGCGGTCTCGTAGCCACCCCCACTTCCGTTCAAGAAGACATACCGGATCGTCGCATCCGTATCAATGCCATCCATTTGTTCGATGAGCGCGTACAATATCGATGAACCACCAAGGCTCCATAACGCATGGTCCCCGTAACCCGTGCCGTCAAGCCTAGCCAAGATCACAATCTCCTCGTCTGTTTTACCAGGTTGAATAAATTCGACATACGGCACCTCGTCGTCGACGAACGGTTCGACCGAGACATGCGTCCCGTCCGTCAAACGATCTGCTGTCTCAACGTCGACGCCGATGCCGGGCAGCCGCGTCCGTGGCGAAGTATAAATGGTTCCGTAATAAGCCTCTTCTTGTTCATCGGGCGTGACAATGTACCCTTCGGCTCCTGCCTCCAACAGGTTGAGTAAGTGGCGATTCGCCTCATCATCAATGAGGACCTCTCCATATGGATCAGCCGACGTGTCCCTCCCGTCAAGCTCGAGTGATTTGACCGTCATCGGCAAAACGACGACTTTTCCTTCTACATCATCAATCGGTTCGTTCCAATCCGTTTGAATCACTTCACCGTCAAATCCAGCTTCTAAGATGAAATGAGATACACCATCGAATCGTTCGTCGTCTTCAATGGTCAACGTCGTCCAATGGCTCGGTACTGAGGCGTAATGGACGAAGCGGTCCATCTCAAGATCGAGCTCGGTTCCGAGCGACTCGAACAGCTCGACGTTCTCCCAACTGTTAACGTCTCGGTCGTACGACGCAAAATATTCGGCCGTCTCATACGGGCTTGCGTAAGCGGCCGGACTGAAGTAAAGAAATACGGCATACAAGGCCGACAGTAAGCTATAAATGATTGTCATTTGGTCGTCTCCATCTACATCAATATTCGCCATACTTGATTGGCATTATTCAATTATAGTAAGTCATCTGACAATTGTATATCCTAATTTACAGCAAAAAAAGCGGTCATCCCCGTTGTGAGGATGACCGCTCTGATCATGGATTCTTAGACGCCTTCGTACGCTGCGTACATGATTTCTTTCAATTCTTCGACGAGCGGCATTTTCGGGTTCGCCGTCGTACATTGGTCTTCGAACGCATCGACCGCCATTTTGTCGATCTTCGCATCGAGGTCCGCTTTCTTGATGCCTTGTGCTTTGAACGAGAGTTTGATGTTCAAGCGCTGTCCGAGCTCGATGATCGCTTGGACGAGTGACTCGACGCCTTCTTCAGTCGTCTTCGCCGGGAGTCCGAGGAAGCGTGCGATTTCAGCGTAGCGCTCGTCAGCGATGAATGACTCATATTTCGGGAACGCCGCAAGTTTCGATGGGCGTGTCGCGTTGTAGCGGATGACGTGCGGCATGAGGATCGCGTTCGTCCGACCGTGCGGCACGTGGAACTCGCCACCGATTTTGTGCGCGATCGAGTGGTTGATCCCGAGGAACGCGTTCGCGAATGCCATACCAGCCATCGTTGAGGCGTTGTGCACTTTTTGACGAGCTTCAGCGTCGCTTCCGTTTTCGTAAGCTTTCGGGAGGTAGTCGAAGATCATCTTCATCGAACGGAGGGCCAGTCCGTCTGTATAGTCGTTCGCCATGACCGATACGTACGCTTCGATCGCGTGTGTCAAGACGTCCATTCCTGTGTCAGCCGTGATTGAAGCCGGTACCGTCATAACGAACTCAGGGTCGATGATGGCGACGTCTGGTGTGATCGCGTAGTCGGCAATCGGGTATTTGACGTTCCGTTTTTTATCAGTGATGACCGTGAACGGTGTAACTTCTGAACCTGTACCTGACGTCGTCGGGATCGCGACGAACATCGACTTGTTGCCGAGCGTCGGGAACTTGTACGTCCGTTTGCGGATATCCATGAACTTCTGGCGAAGGTTTGAGAACTTCTCTTCTGGACGTTCGTAGAAGAGCCACATCCCTTTCGCAGCATCCATCGGTGAACCACCACCGAGCGCGATGATCATGTCTGGTTGGAATTGGCGCATCGCCTCAGCACCGGCCATGACCGTCTCGACTGATGGGTCTGGCTCGACTTGGTCGAAGATGCGGTAGTCAACACCAGCCGGCAAGTTTTTGATGACTTTGTCAGCAAATCCGAGTTTGACCATCATTTCGTCTGTGACGATCATTGCCCGTTTTTTCGACGTGAGCGACTGCAAGTATTGAACCGAGTTTTTCTCGAAGTAAATTTTTTCAGGGACTTTAAACCATTGCATATTCACGCGACGTCTCGCCACCTTTTTCACGTTGAGTAGATGTTTCGCCGTCACGTTCTCAGAGACGGAGTTTTTACCGTACGACCCACAACCGAGTGTGAGTGATGGTGTCATTTCGTTGTAAAGGTCACCGATACCGCCGTGTGCCGTTGGCGAGTTGACGATGATGCGGCAAGCTTTCATGCGAAGTCCGAACGCGAGGATCGCGTCGTCGTCTGTCGAGTGGATTGCGGCCGTATGACCGAGACCACCGATTTCAAGCATTTTCTCAGCGATCGCGAAGCCTTCTTCTCGTGATTGAACTTTATAAGCGCCGAGCACCGGGCTGAGCTTCTCGTGTGAGAGCAGTTCTGTCGCGCCGACTGTCTCGAGTTCAGCGATCAAGATTTTCGTGTCGGCCGGGACGCTGAGTCCAGCTTTCTCGGCGATCCATGCTGCCGGTTTCCCGACGATCTCAGGGTTGACCGCACATGTGTCTGTCTTGATGACGAGTGTTTCGAGTTTGGCTTTTTCTTCTGGTGAGCAGAAGTAGCAGCCAAGCGCTGTCATTTCACGTTTCACGTCTTCATATACTTCTTGGTCGACGATGATCGCTTGTTCTGACGCACAGATCATGCCGTTATCGAACGTTTTCGATAAGATGACGTCCGAGATGGCGCGTTTTACTTTCGCTGTCTTGTCGATATAAGCCGGGACGTTACCAGGTCCGACGCCGAGCGCTGGTTTACCTGTCGAGTAAGCCGACTTCACCATTGCCGCGCCGCCTGTTGCGAGTACCATGGCCACGCCTGGGTGGTTCATGAGTGCTTTCGTCGCGTCGAGTGACGGTTTTTCGACCCATTGGATCAAATGTTCCGGTGCACCTGCTGCGATTGCTGCGTCACGAAGGACGCGGGCCGCTGCACTTGAACATTGTTGTGCTGACGGGTGGAAGCCGAAAATGATCGGGTTACGTGTTTTGATGGCGATGATCGCTTTGAACATCGTCGTTGATGTCGGGTTCGTGACCGGTGTGACCCCGGCGACGACACCGACCGGCTCGGCGATGTATGTGATGCCGTTTTGCTCATCGTCTTCGATGACGCCGACTGTTTTCTCACCGCGAAGTGAGTTGAAAATATATTCTGTCGCAAAGATGTTTTTGATCATCTTGTCTTCAAACACACCGCGACCTGTTTCTTCAAATGCATGTTTAGCGAGTACGACGTGTTGCTCGAGTCCGGCTAACGCCATCGCTTGGACGATCGTGTCGATTTTCTCTTGGTCAAACGTCATCAACGTGTCGAGTGCCGTGTGCGCTTGCTTGACGAGCGTGTCGACCATCTGTTCTGCTGATGTTTCCACTACTGCTTTCTCTTTAACTGCCATGTTGGTTTCCTCCTCATGAATGAGAGCTGATCTTCTGACTTGATGGAGAGCACGGGATAATCGGTTTGCCTGATAAGAGTTTGTGCTTTCCTTCACATTCATAGAATACACCGTTTCATTCAATTTGTGCGTGACAACAATGTGAACTCTTTCACAATATTTTTTTGCTGTTTGAGGATAGGTCTTGATTTTTATAGATCAGCTCAGTAAAATCGTATGCGTTTTCATGAAAACAAGGACAGACCTATATGTAAACGCTTACATTATTTGTGTCGTTAGTTTGGCGGAATCGGTGTGTAAATGCTCACAGTCCGATGATTGCTCGTCCACCCCGCCTGTGGTCGTGTATAATGAAGAAAGAACCTGACTAGGAAGTGACTATGACTATGCCAAGACAAGATGCAGCCGATCAGTTTGTGAAACTGATCCCGTTAATCAGAAGAAAACTGCTCCGCCGCTCCGACCTCCCGCAAATCCCGAACTTAAATTTCTCTCACTTTCATCTATTGATGTTGATCGAGGATGAAGGCGCGGTCACGAACGGACAAATTAGTGAGACGTTATCAATTGCCCCGCCGAACGTGACGCCGCTCATCACGAAGCTCGTCGACGAAGGGTATATTACACGTGTCCCTGACGAGCGCGACCGCCGCGTCATCTGGAACCAATTAACCGACCAAGGAGAGCGCGTGCTCCTCGAGCGGCGCGACTCGTTTCGGCGCCTGTTCGAGGATCGGTTAGCGTTCCTCGATGAGGATGAGACCGACCGCTTGATCGACAGTTTAAAGACGCTGACCGAGATCGTTGAGAAGATGGACAAGAGCGAGGGATGATTTTCTCTCGTCAACGCTCGCTTCTTCTTATATAATCGACAGTGAATCTATCGAACAATGGAAAGTGAGATGACACGTAATGGGTCGTAAATGGAACAACATTAAAGAGAAAAAGGCGTCTAAAGACGCCAATACGAGTCGTATCTACGCGAAGTTCGGCCGCGAGATCTACATCGTCGCCCGCCAAGGTGAACCTGATCCGGAATTGAACCAATCGCTCAAGTTCGTCGTCGAGCGCGCGAAGACGTATAACGTCCCGAAAGCGATCATCGACCGGGCCATCGACAAAGCGAAAGGCGGCGACGAAGAGAACTTCGACGAACTCCGCTATGAGGGCTTTGGGCCGAGCGGGTCGATGCTCATCGTCGACACGCTCACGAACAACGTCAACCGGACCGCCTCTGAAGTTCGGGCCGCGTTCGGCAAGAACGGTGGTAACATGGGCGTCAGCGGGTCGGTCGCGTATATGTTCGATGCGACGGCCGTCATCGGTGTCGGCGGGATGACAGCAGACGACGTGCTCGAACTCATGATGGAGCACGATCTCGATGTCCGTGACGTCATCGAAGAAGATGAGACGGTCATCGTCTATGCCGAGCCGGAAGAATTCCATGCCGTCCAGACCGCGTTCAAAGCGGCGGGTGTGGAGACGTTCGAAGTCGCCGAGCTGACGATGCTACCGCAAAACGAAGTCGAACTCGACGAAGCGTCGAAAGAGCAATTCGAGAAACTACTCGACGTGCTCGAAGACTTAGAAGACGTTCGTCAGGTGTACCATAACGTCGAACTATGATGAAGAAGCGATAACTTTTCGAAGTTGTCGCTTTTTTTGTTTTCATGATTTGACAAGTCATAAAACGTATGTTAAATTTCAAAAGTCTTTATCGTATTAAAGTGATAACAAGAGAAAGAACTTATGATTCGAAAGGTGTTGGAACTCATGAATGCTGTATTATTAGCTGTCATTGTCTTATTTGCTCTCGCGATCAGTCGTGTCCATATCGTCTTATCGCTCATCCTCGCCGCCATCGTCGGTGGACTTGTCGGAGGACTCGGTTTCAACGACACGTTGACCGCTTTCAGCGACGGGCTTGGTGGCGGTGCCACGATCGCCCTCAGCTACGCCCTGCTCGGTGCGTTCGCCGTCGGCTTGTCAAAGACCGGCCTGCCTGACGTCCTGGCTGAACGGTTGATCAGCATGTCTGGCCGTGATGTGACCGGCAAGAGCGTCGGTCGCGTCAAAGCGTTACTGCTGTCGCTGCTGCTCTTACTCGCTATCAGCTCACAGAACGTCTTACCGATCCACATCGCCTTCATCCCGATCGTCGTACCGCCGTTACTCGTCTTGTTCAATGAGTTGAAACTCGATCGCCGGCTCGTCGCGACGATCCTCACGTTCGGGCTTGTCACACCGTACATGTTGCTACCGGTCGGCTTCGGCGGCATCTACTTGAACGAGATTTTGCTCCCGAACGTCGAGACGAACGGGATGGCCGTCGGTGACGTCAATATCGTCAGCATCATGGCCATCCCGGCACTCGGGATGCTCGTCGGACTCATCACCGCTTTCTTCCACTACCGGAAACCGCGGTCGTATGAAACGATCCAACTCGGTCCGAGCGACTATGAGGTCCGCACGTTGAGCAACATGAAGATTTGGTTGACGGCGATCGTCGTCTTGGTCGTC
Organism: Exiguobacterium sp. SH3S1; assembly: GCF_004337105.1. Lineage (NCBI taxonomy): Bacteria > Bacillati > Bacillota > Bacilli > Caryophanales > Exiguobacterium > Exiguobacterium sp. SH3S1. The sequence continues at coordinate 66,779 of NZ_SJUW01000011.1, forward strand.
TTGGTCGTTCAATTGCAGACCGAATCGATGATCGCTTCGGCCGTGACCGGTTTGATCCTGTTGACGCTCTTCCGTCTCATCCCTTGGTCAGAAGCGGACGATATCTTTACGAGCGGCATGCGCATGATGGCCTTCATCGGTTTCGTCATGATCGCCGCGAGCGGATTCGCCGCCGTCATCCGTGAAACGGGTGCGATTGAACCGCTCGTGAGCGGAGCAAGCAACTTGATGGGTGACTCGCAGTTCCTCGCCGCCCTCGTCATGCTCCTCGTCGGTCTCGTCATCACACTCGGTATCGGCTCGAGCTTTTCGACCATACCGATCATCGCCGCCATCTTCGTGCCGTTATGTATCCAGTACGGTTTCTCGGTCGAGGCGACGATCGCCATCATCGGAACGGCCGGAGCACTCGGTGACGCCGGTAGCCCGGCGAGTGATTCGACGCTCGGACCGACGAGCGGTTTGAACGCGGACGGGCAACACGACCACTTGCGTGAGACGGTCTGGCCGACGTTCCTCCACTACAACATCCCGCTCATCATCTTCGGCTTGATCGCCGCGATGGTATTATAATCACTTGCGGTTACGCCGCGCGTAAATCGTGCCCAGTAAGACGAGTACAAGTAAAAACCAAAACCCGGTATACATGAGGACTTCCATTAGCATCTCTGACTCCTCCTGTTGATCAATCTAAAAAGGAGCGACATCGCGTCGCTCCTTTTTATGATGAAGTTTTTAGACGAGATTGACAAGCCTCCAAGTAAGCGTCGACCGTTTCAGCGACTTCTCGCCCTTCGCGGATCGCCCAGACGATCAAACTTTGTCCGCGTCTCGCGTCTCCGGCGACGAAAATGCCGTCTACGTTCGAAACGTAATCTCGTTTCGCTTCGATGCCTAGTTTCCGTAATTCGGATTCAGGGCGCTCAAAACCGATGGCGACGAGGACGAGGTCGGCCGGATACGTCTTGTGTGAATCTTCGACGACGAAGAACGTCGCGTGACCGTCTGGTTTGACGATCTTTTCCATCCGTTCCGTCTCGATGCCGGCGACGCGACCGTCTTGGCTAATAACTCGGTTCGAGCGGATCAAATACGTTCTCGGGTCATGCTCATAACGTTCGATCGCCTCGGCGTAAGCATAATCGACCGAAAGCGTGTCTGGTTGAAGTGGCCACGGACGTTCTGGCACCCGGAACATGCCTTTTTCCGGGTGTTTGCCGAACTGTGTGACCGATTTCGCACCTTGCCGGATCGCCGTCGCGACACAATCGGCCCCTGTGTCACCGCCACCGATGACGATGACGTCTTTCCCGGCCGCGTCATACTGTGCGTCGATCATTTTTCCGCCGAGCACCCGTGTCGACTCGGTCAAATAGTCCATCGCCGGTTCGACGCCGGTCGCATCGTCCCCTTCGATTCCGAGCGTCCGCTGTTTCTGCGCCCCCGTCGCCAGGATGACGGCATCAAACTTGTGGCGGAGTGACTCGACCGTCACATCAACACCGACGTTGACACCTGTCTTAAAGCGGATTCCTTCCGCCGCCAGCAAGTGAATCCGGCGCCGGACGACGTCTTTATCAAGCTTCATGTTTGGGATTCCGTAAAACAACAACCCGCCCGCCTCGTCAGCTTTTTCATACACAGTGACGTGATGACCGATTTGATTCAACTGGTCCGCCGCAGCGAGACCCGCTGGACCGCTGCCGATGATGGCGACCGAGCGTCCGGTCCGCATCTGGACGAGGCGCGGCTGGACCCATCCTTCTTCGAACGCGCGGTCGATGATCGTCCGTTCGATCGATTTGATGGCGACCGGGTCCTCGCTGATGCCGAGCGTACACGACCCTTCACATGGGGCCGGACAAACGCGGCCCGTGAACTCTGGGAAGTTGTTCGTCTCCATCAACCGCTCGTAAGCGCGATACCAGTCTTGGTCCGAGACGAGCTTGTTCCATTCCGGAATCAAATTGTGGATCGGGCACCCGATCGTCTCTTGCCCGATCATGTCACCGACGTGACAAAACGGGGTCCCGCAGTCCATGCAGCGCTCGGCCTGCTTGACGATCGGTTCATCGTCCATCCGGGATGCATATTCATCATAGTCACGTATCCGCTCGAGCACTGTCCGCTCAGGGAGCGTCTCACGTGGGATATCGATAAATTTATGTCTCATACTACGCCTCCTTCAGTCACGACCCGGAACAGTTCGAGGGCACGGTCTGCCTCGTTCAGTTCCGGACGAGTGGCTTCAATTTGACGCATGACGTCAAGTACGTTCGCATAATCGCGAGGTACGATTTTGACGAAGCGCTTCCGCTCGTCATCGAACGACTCGAGGATACGACTCGCTTTCACACTATCCGTGTGGAATTGATGCATCTCGAGCAGCGAATAAATCTGTTCTGTGTCCTCATCGGTCAACTCGCGTTCGACCGCTACGAGTTCCGTGTTGACGAGTTGGTCATAGTCTTGGTCACCGTATAGGAAGGCGACACCTCCGGACATCCCGGCCGCGAAGTTGCGGCCGACCGTTCCTAGGACGACGACCGTCCCACCGGTCATATATTCACACCCGTGATCCCCGACGCCTTCAGTGACGGTGACGGCACCTGAGTTTCGGACCGCGAACCGTTCCCCCGTGTGTCCGTTAAAGAATGCCATCCCCGATGTCGCCCCGTACAAGCAGACGTTGCCGGCGATGATTTGTTCGCTCTCGTCGAACGGGGCATGTTTCTCAGCGATGACCGCGAGTTTCCCGCCGCTCAACCCTTTTCCGACATAATCGTTCGCATCCCCGATCACAGAGATCGTGATGCCATGAGGAAGAAATGCGCCTAAACTTTGTCCGGCCGACCCGCTCAGTCGGAGTGAGATCGTATCTTCAGCCAAACCGATGTTGCCGTGAACTTTCGTCACTTCGTAGCCGAGCATCGTCCCGACGGCCCGGTCCGTATTGCGGACCCGCCCGACGAAGAACGTCGGTTGAAGCGATTTGATCGAACGCGATACGGCTGGGATCAATTTTCGATGGTCGTACGACTGAAAAGCCGGATGAGGTAACTCTTCCTTCCCCGGTAACGCTGTCGGGACCGATAACATCGGTGTCAAATCGAGCATTTTCGCTTTCGCGTGCTCCTGTTTCCAGGCGCTCTCTTCTAGCAAGTCCGTTCGGCCGATGACCTCACCGATCGTCTTCGCGCCGAGCGAGGCGAGTATTTCGCGCACTTCTTCGGCGAGGAACGTCATAAGATTGACGACGTGTTCCGGTTTACCCATGAACTTTTGGCGAAGCGCCGGGTCTTGTGTCGCGACGCCGACCGGACACGTGTCCAGATGACAGGCCCGCATCATGATACAGCCGAGCACGACGAGCGGTGCCGTCGCGAACGCGTATTCCTCCGCCCCAAAGATGGCGGCGAGGACGATATCGCGTCCGGTCATGAGCTTGCCGTCCGTCTCGAGCGTGACGCGGCCGCGAAGTCCGTTCAATGCGAGCGTCTGGTGTGTCTCAAGCAATCCGAGCTCCCACGGGAGACCAGTATGCTTGATCGACGTTCGAGGCGAAGCACCTGTCCCGCCATCGTAGCCGCTGATGACGATCGTGTCGGCGTTCGCTTTCGCGACGCCGGCCGCAATCGTTCCGACACCGGATTTCGAGACGAGCTTGACGCTCACTTTTGCTTGCGGATTGACGTGCTTCAAGTCAAAGATCAACTGGGCCAAGTCTTCGATCGAGTAGATGTCATGGTGCGGTGGCGGCGAGATGAGCCCGACACCTGGGACCGAGCCGCGCACTTCGGCGACCCACGGGTAGACTTTATTGCCAGGCAACTGCCCACCTTCCCCTGGTTTCGCACCTTGCGCCATCTTGATTTGAATCTCATCGGCATGATACAAATATTCGGCCGTGACACCAAATCGTCCACTTGCCACTTGTTTGATCCGACTGATGCGCTCGTTCCCGTCCGCGTCAGGAGTGAAGCGGTTACGGTTTTCGCCGCCTTCACCTGAGTTGCTCTTCCCGCCGATCCGGTTCATGGCGATGGCGAGCGTCTCATGTGCCTCTTTCGACAGTGAGCCGAACGACATCGCGCCCGTCTTGAAACGGCTGACGATCGAGGCGACCGATTCGACCTCGTCGATCGGGATAGGCTCTTGCGATTTAAAGTCGAACAACTGTCTTAAAAATTGACCGGATGCTTCGTGCTGTTTGACGTAAGCGTCATAGTAACGGCGTTCGTTCTCACGGCAAGCCCGCTGCAACAAGTGAATCGACTTAGGGTTAAAGGCGTGCTCTTCTCCGTCGGCTCGCCACTGGAAATCTGCTCCCGCTTCAAGCGGACGGTCACGGCTAAACGCCGATTCGTGCTGACGCCGTGATTCTGCTTCGAGCTCCTTGAACCCGATCCCGGACAGTTGTGACGTCGTCCCGCGGAAATGACGGTCGATCAATGCGCGGTCGATGCCGACCGCCTCAAAAATTTGTGCTCCCCGGTAACTTTGCACGGTCGAAATCCCCATCTTCGACATGATTTTGACGATTCCATCGACTGCAGCCGTTTGATAGCGGCGGATTGCTGCTTCGACCGAGAACGAAATCAATCCGGCTTCTACCGCTTCCGCGATCGTCGCGTACACTAAATACGGATAGACCGCATCGGCCCCGTATCCGATCAAAGCGGCGGCTTGGTGCACTTCTCTCACTTCTCCGCTTTCAGCGATGAGACTGCATGACGCCCGTAAGTTCGACCGAATCAAATGTTGATGGACCGCGCTCATGACGAGCAGGACCGGCATCGCGAGCGATGACTCGGACATGTCACGGTCAGACAAGACGATGACTTCAGCCCCATCTCGGACGGCCGCATCGACACGTTCAAACAATGACTCGAGCGAACGTTCGAGGTCTGTTTCATACGTTGTCGTGATGCGGGCGACGTTCATTTTCAACTTCACCGCCTCGACTGTCGCCGCGTCAATGATCGGATGTTCGAGCCAGACGCGGCGGGCGTGTCCCCGACCGGTATGAACCGGATTCGCTTGAGGACCGAGCCAAGTGAACGTCGCCGTGACGATTTTCTCGCGCAACGCGTCGATCGGCGGGTTTGTCACTTGGGCGAAGTGTTGCTTAAAGTAATGGAACAGTGACCGCGGTCGCTCTGACAAGACGGCGACCGGTTGGTCATGGCCCATCGAGCCGATCGGATCTTTTTTCTCGAGGATGAGCGGCACGAGATACTGCTCGATATCCTCTTTCGTGTATCCGAACGCCCGTTGTTTACGGTGCACCTGTTCGACGACCGGTTCATTCACAGGCTGGTCCGCAATCGTCGTCATCTGCTTCAACCATTTCCCGTACGGTTCGGCCCGGGCGATTGTCTGTTTGATCTCTGCGTCTGGAATGAGACGTTTCGATTCCAAGTCGATGAGGAGGAGCTGCCCGGGACGGAGACGCTGCTTCGTCTTGACGTTCTCCGCATGGACCGGGATGACTCCGCTCTCAGACGACAGGATGAGTTCCCCGTCCATCGTCTCGATATAACGCATCGGCCGCAAGCCGTTCCGGTCCAAGATTGCCCCGATTTGACGCCCGTCCGTGAAGACGACGCCCGTCGGTCCGTCCCACGGCTCCATGATCGACGAATGGTACTGATAAAAGTCTTTTTTGAACGGATCCATCGATACTTCGGCGAACGGCTCAGGGATGAGCATCATCGCCGTGTGTGCGATCGAACGACCGGTCCGAGTGAAGAACTCGAACGCGTTGTCGAGCATCGAGGAGTCACTGCCCGTTTCTTGGAGCACGGGGAACAGTTCGTTCACATCATCGAACAGGTCGGTCGAGGTCACACCTTCGCGGGCACGCATCGCATCGATATTCCCACGCAACGTGTTGATCTCACCGTTATGCACGATCATCCGGTTCGGATGGGCCCGCTCCCATGACGGGAACGTGTTCGTCGAGAACCGTGAATGGACGATCCCGAACGTGCTCTTATAAGCCGGCGATTGCAGATCGAGATAAAACCGCTCAATCTGGATCGGCGTCAACATCCCTTTATAAACGATCGTCTTCGTCGACAGGCTCGGAAGATAAAGGTTTAATTCGTCTGTTTTCTCGATCATCCGGCGAAGCTGATAGAGCGAGCGTTCGTTTGAATCGTAGTCCGCGAACGGGCACGACACGAACCATTGATAAATCGTCGGTTGTGTCACCCGAGCGTGTTCACCGATCGCCAAACTGTCGACCGGTACTTCCCGCCAGGCGATCGTCGCGAAATCGAGTTCATCGGCGAGTCGCTCCATTTGTTGTTGCTTGTCGCGCAACTTTGTCTCGTTCGGTTGGAAGAACACCATGCCGACCGCATAGCCCCCCGGCGCTGGCAAGTTCATCGTCTGAGTGAATAACTCGTGTGGCAACTCGGTCATGATGCCGGCCCCGTCACCAGCGTCGATTACGCCTTGCCCACCTCTATGTTCGAGCTTACAGAGCATCGATAGCGATTTGCTGACGATCTCGTGCTTTGTTTCTCCCATTAAATTGACATATAACCCAATACCGCATGCGTCTTTTTCGAATCGTGGATCGTACAAACTTGTTCGCTCCATCGAATCAGCCCCTCTCTATCCATCTTGTTCGTAATTTTTATTCTGTTCTAAATATTCTGAAAAATCAAGTATGTTGAATAGATTTTTGCATAACGGTAACGGGATGAATATTTTTTGTAAGCGGATACATATTTGATATCAAGGGATTTCTCAAAACAACTTATAATCCATAATGAATATTTATCCATCAAATATATTTATGTATAGGTTCATCAGAACTTGTTATTCCCAAAGAAAAAGATAGCCCGTTTTAGGCTATCTTTTTGCTTGTCATACTGTTTTTCTGGAGTGATGCAAAAACGAACGCGGCCGTTTCCAAATGATCAAGCCGACGTAACCGAGCGCGAGCACGATGAGCGCGCTCACGAGGACGACGTAAAGCGTCCCGTTGTCGATTCGGGCGAAGATGCCCACATACGCCCAGGCGAAGACGAGCGGGTAGATGAAGTCGCGGTGCCACCACATGAACACCAAAGCGAGGACGACCCCGACCATGAGCATGAGTGACGTCCATGCCAACTCATCTAAGCCGAGCAACGTCGTAATCCGTTCCGTCTTCATGACGATGAAGACGTTAACGATCGTCGCGACCGACACCCAACCGAGGTAAACCGAGAATGGGAAACGGTCAAGCCAGCTCGTCGACGTGCGGAAGGCGATGTAATACAACCAAGCGAGCGTCGCTAAAAAAGCGGCCATGACGACGAGCGAGGCGATGAACCACTCGTTTGTGAACGCGAGCAGCCAAAGACCGTTCAAAATACACGACACGAGAAAACCTGCCTTCATCCGGTTAGCCTGTCGGTTCGCGACCGACCCTTTCTTCAATTGGAGTACGAGCCATACTGCGAGCGCGACGTAAATGAGTCCCCAAATCGAGAAAGCGTATCCGGCCGGCTTGAAATAAATATCGATCCGGTCTGACACGGCCGCGTTATTACCGCTCGCGAAGTAGTTGATGACGACTGTTGCTAAAAACGCCAGCCAGTTGACTAAAGGCCATTTTGACAAGTCCATAAATAGGATCTTCCGAAGAAGACCTGACACCTCCTTTATTAACATAGTATTCTATACCCGTGTGTCTCTGCTCATACACAAGCGAAATGAAAAAGAGACTCAAATAATGAGTCTCAATCAGTGTGAACTACTCACCACTTATTTGCTTCGCAACTTGAAGTGGGAGCTTCTTGGGAAGACCGTGCTTTGACCAGCCACGGTTGTGGACCAAGCTCGTCGGGCAGTCCCTGCCCTGGAGTGTTTCAGTCGGCGAGACCCAACAGGTTGAGGCTCGCGTTGACGTCGCGGTCATGGTGCGTGCCGCATACGGCGCATGTCCACTCGCGGACGTGCAGGTCCTTCTTGCCGCCGTTCTCGCCACAGGCCGAACAGACCTGGGTCGAGGCGAACCACGGGTCGGCCTGGATCAGTGTGCGGCCGTGGAACCTGCATTT
>NZ_SJUW01000012.1:0-63767 GCF_004337105.1 Exiguobacterium sp. SH3S1
TGGCGCGAAACAAAACGTCAGACCTGAAAGGCATGACGTTACAGAGCGTGATGGCGATCATCGCGGTAAACCTGAAGCGGATCATCACCCTCTCAAAAGAAAAAACAGGATAAGGGCAAGGAAAAAGAGCGATTGTCCCGACTTGAGTCGGTCCAATCGCCCTTTTTTCTGTTCACGCTCGGATAGAGCGGAGGTTTTTCAGTGCCCTCCAACTGGGAGCGGTGGTTTTTGTTTGACTTCTTTTAACCTCGTCAGTATGATGAGTATATTGCTCAAAACCATGTAATCATATAAGGATTATCAGGAAGGCGGAAATAACATGAAAAAATCATTAACGGCAGTTCTCGCAATCGGCGCATCGTTCGGGGTGCTCGCAGCTTGCGGTACAGAGACGGACAGTGGATCTGAAGAAACAGTCATCACAGTCGGGACGGAAGCGACATACCCGCCATTCACGTACAAAGATAAAGGTGAAATCACAGGGTATGACATCGACGTGTTGAACGAAGCGGCAGAACGTGCCGGCTATACGGTCGAATATGAGCCGATGGACTTCAAAGGACTCGTCCCGGCACTCGATGCGGAACGCATCGATATGATCGCGAACCAGATGAGCATCACACCGGAGCGTGAAGAGAAGTATGCGTTCTCGGATACGTACGCGGTCTCAGGTGCACAAGTCATCGTCGCTTCAGATAATGAAGACATCCAAGGCATCGACGACCTTGACGGCAAAGTCGTCGGTTCGACGCAAGGATCGGTCTATGCCCAGATGGCTGAAGAAGCTGGTGCTGAAGTGAAGTTCTACAAAGGCGCGAACCAAGTGCTGCAAGACCTTCAAGTCGAACGTCTTGACGCAGCGCTCAACGATCGTCTCTTCATCTTTTCAGAGCTCGAGAAGACAGGTTATGACGTGAAAGCGGTCGGTGACGTCTTCAACAAGAGCGAGGCGGGTTATATGACGCGTCAAGACAGCGACGTGCTCGACCAGTTGAACGAGGCGCTTGCTGAAATGAAAGAAGACGGAACGATGGCTGAAATCGGTGAGAAGTACTTTGGTGAGGACATCAGTCAATGAATGAACTGATCACGACCGTCATCGAGAACCGTTCGGCCTATATCGAAGCCGTACAATTGACGTTGATCGCCAGTATCCTGTCGATTATCCTCGCCTTGGTGCTCGGTCTGATCATCGCGTTACTTCACAGCAGTCCAATCAAAGTGTTGCGGTTGTTCACTCGGACGTACACCTCGTTCTTCCGGGGTACGCCGCTGCTCTTACAACTCCTCATCTTGTACGTCGGATTGACCGGGTTCGTCCAACTGAGTGGGATGCAGGCGCTCATTTTCGGATTGGGTCTGCACTTTGCGGCTTATATCTCGGAGGCGTTCCGGGCAGCCATCAATTCGGTCGATCGCGGACAAGTCGAGGCGAGTGTCGCCCTCGGGATCCCGCGGGCAAAACGTTTTAAAGACATTATCTTCCCACAAGCGTTATCACGGGCCATACCCCCGGTGTCGAACTCGGTGATTGATATCATCAAGTCGACGTCGCTCGGGTCGGTCATCGCCGTGCAGGAGTTGACGTACGTCTCAGACCAGATTGCAGCGACGACCTACTTGGTCATGCCGCTCCTCTTGTTCTCGGCCTCGATCTATTGGATCTTGTCGACACTCATTCAAGCAGGGCAGCATCGGCTCGAACGTCGTTATGCGACCCGCTAAACGAAAAATCCCCTCGATTCCAAGAATCGAGGGGATTTTGTATTAACGGATGACGAGCTCTGTCTCAGTGTCGAAGAAGTGTGCTTTCGTCATGTCGAGCGCGAGTTCTACGTCGTCACCCATGCGGATGTTCGAGCGGCCGTCGATGCGGGCCGTGAACTGGTGTCCGCCGAGCTCGGCGTAAAGGTACGACTCGGCACCCATGAGTTCAGATACGTCGATGTGTGTTTGGAACGTGTGTGTTGTCGGAGAGTCGATGTAGATCGGCTCATCGTGGATCGATTCTGGACGAATCCCGAGGATGAGCTCTTTACCGATGTAGCCGCGGTCGCGAAGACCTTTCATCTTGCCTTCAGGCACGTTGATTTCTTCGCCGTTCACGACGAACTTGCCGTCTGCGAGTGTTCCGCGGAAGAAGTTCATCGAAGGTGAACCGATGAAGCCGGCAACGAAGATGTTATCTGGGTTGTCGTATACTTCTTTCGGCGAACCGACTTGTTGGATGATCCCGTCTTTCATGATGACGATACGAGTCGCGAGTGTCATCGCTTCCGTTTGGTCATGGGTAACGTAGATCGTCGTCGTATCGAGACGGTTGTGCAACTGGATGATCTCTTTACGCATTTGTACGCGAAGTTTTGCATCCAAGTTTGAGAGCGGCTCATCCATCAAGAACACTTTCGCGTCACGAACGATAGCGCGACCGATGGCGACACGTTGGCGCTGACCACCTGAGAGTGCCTTCGGTTTACGTTGGAGGTATTCTTCAAGTCCGAGGATGCGAGCCGCATCTTGGACGCGACGGTCGATCTCTTCTTTCGGGAACTTCCGAAGCTTCAAACCGAATGCCATGTTGTCATAGACGCTCATGTGCGGGTAGAGGGCATAGTTTTGGAAGACCATCGCGATGTCGCGGTCTTTCGGCGCCACGTCGTTCATGCGTTTGCCGTCGATGATGAAGTCGCCGCTCGAGATTTCTTCGAGTCCTGCGATCATGCGAAGTGTTGTCGATTTACCGCAACCAGACGGTCCGACGAAAACGATGAACTCCCGGTCTTTAATGTGCAAGTTGAAGTCGCTGACGGCTTTCCCGTCACCACCGTCGTATATTTTATCAATGTGATTCAATTGAATTTCTGCCATTGTCGTTAGCCTCCTGAGAATGTGTTCTTGTATAATAGCGCTTACAAGATTGATTATAAGATGAAACCGCTTGCACTAGCTATGTACACGTTGCACAAAAACAGCTACTCAGATTTGTGCAACGTGACAATCAGTTGGAGTAAACTCGCATCATAAAACTGACGAGCGTCATATCCTGTCAGTTCATAGAGCCGATCGAGCCGATAATTGAGCGTGTTCCGATGCATGAACAGCGCCTTCGCCGTATGAGACACGTTCAGCGAGTTGGCGAACAGCGCCTCTAACAATTCTACACTCGTCTTATCGAGTATCGAATACGCCGCCTCGGTCAATTGGAGACGTGTGGCAAAAGTCTCATGGTCTTGTAGCAAGTAATGGTATAATAATTGACTAGCAGGGTAAGTTTTAGTAGGGAGTTTCGCGAACGGGCGCAACGTCATGTGTTGATGGTAAAGCGTCCCCAACACACCGAGCGGCCGTTCACTAAAGATGACGTGCGCTTCGACGTAGCAGTCGCTCGCGCCGGCACGCAATACGTCCTCGAAATCAGACAAGTCGACGAGTTGGTTCATCTCAATGATTTCAACGTGATGTCGCGTCATGACGACAATCTCCGCTTCTGGCATGAAGTCGTGTAAGATCTCTAAAAATTGCTCGAGCGATTCCCTCTCTTGATAGTGGAGCGATAGCGACAACAGACGGAACGGTTGCGCGATCCGATACGAATCGGTGAGCAGGCGGTTTTGCCATTTTTCTTGACGGGGGTCGGCGGTCGTCAAAAACGGTGTCGCCGACCATTCGAGCAGTTGCCGTTCACGCTCGTTCAACTCGGTTTTTGGCAAGCCGAACACTGTCCCGTCATGTGCTTGATACCAAGCATAGTCTCCGGATGCGTCTTCCGACCGATGGACAACGGTCGGGAAAATCGATTTAATACGATCAAACGTAGTCAACACAATCACCTCTTCAACAATGTATCATATTTCAGAACGGGGGCAGGCAGTTTGGATAGTCTACTAAAAATATTCATCATGATCGCCATCGGGGCGACAATCGGGGGAGTAACGAACTTCCTCGCCATCAAAATGTTATTTCGGCCCCACGAGCCAAAGTATATCGGAAAAGTCCGAGTACCGTTCACACCGGGGTTGATTCCGAAGCGCCGCGATGAGCTGGCGACGAGTCTCGGCAAGACGGTCGTGAAACACTTGTTGACGCCTGAAGGGATGCGGAAGCGCCTGCTCGACGAACAAGTGAACGGCCACATCACCTATTTCGTCCAAGAGGAAGTCCGGACGATGCTCCGTTCGGACAAGACGATTCGTACACTAGTCGAACCGCTTTACCCGGACGCCGAGTCGCGTGTGTTGACGGAAGCGGACACGAAACTCCGTCAAGAGCTCCGGCTCGTGCTTGCTGACGTCAAGTCACGCAAGCTGTACGAACTGCTCGGTGAGGACGGGATGGACCGTGTCCGTGACGTGATCCCGGAAATCGTCGACGCGATGCTCGTCAAATCAGAAGAGTATTTCTATTCGGCGGAAGGAGAGGCTCAATTGCGGTATATGGTCGACTCGTTCGTCCAACGCCGGCTCGGTTTTATCGCCGGGTTCATTCAAAATATGAACTTCGTCGAGATGATCCGCCCGGAGATTGTCAACATTTTACGTGGCGGATCGACTCGGTCCGGAATGGCGACGATGATCACGCGCGAGTTCGAACGGTTCAGTGAGCGTACGGTCGACACACTCTTAGATGAGCGGTTAGAAAACCGATTGATCGATGGGGTGACGACAGAAGTCATCACCCGTCTTCCGATCGGCGAATTGCTCGACCGGACCGTCTATTCGTATACACGAGACGTCGAGACGCGCATCGTCGACGATCTCGTCCCGAACGGGGTTCGGCTCGTCATCGAACGGTTCACCGATCAAATGGAGACGGTGATGGACCGTCTGAAAATCGATCAAATCGTGCAAGAGCAAGTCCAGTCGCTCGATACGTCGTACCTCGAGGAGATTGTTTTGTCGATCTCGAAACGGGAGTTCCGGGCAATAACATGGCTTGGGGCGCTGTTAGGTGGTATGATTGGGTTGATTCAAGGGTTGATTGCCATCGTTTGATCGGCCACGGCCCTAATAGTATTTAGGAGGACGTCACATGTCACAAACAAACTTGTACGATCATGCTAACCAATTGGAAAAAGCACTTCGCGAATCTGAGGAGTTCACAAATCTCTCTTCATTATACGATCGTGTCAATGCGGATGCAGAAGCGAACCAGTTGTTCGCTGACTTCCGTGATATCCAAATGAAGCTTCAGCAAAAGCAAATGCAAGGCGAAGAAATCTCAGAACAAGAGATGATGGATGCTCAAACGAAAATGATGAGCGTGCAACAGAACGAATTGATCATGGAGCTCATGCAAGAAGAGCAACGCATGCATCAACTGGTCACAGAAGTGACAAAAATTATCATGAAGCCACTTGAAGAGCTATACGCTCCGATGGTTAATGAAAACGAAGTTCAATAACACCTGTGCGGATGGCTTTCGAGCCATCCGTTTTTTGTTGACCGACTTGTCATATTCCTAATGATAGCGTTTACATAATGTGGGGTATAATAGCCTTGTACATCAATTCACAAGAGAGGGTGGGCGTCATGGTCACCTTGTTCATATTAGCGGTCATGATCATCTTTTTCATCGGGGGCTGGTTGCGGGCCGATCTCGTCGCACTCGTCGGGCTCGTCGCGCTCGTATTGACGCAGCAACTGTCGCCTGTCGAGGCGATGGCAGGTTTCTCGAATCCGGTCGTCTTGATGATCGCCGGATTATTCATCGTCGGAGCGGGCCTGTTTCATACAGGACTCGCCGAACGGCTTGGCGCTGGGCTCATTCCTTATGCGAAAGGGAGTGAGGTGCGTCTATTTCTCGTTCTGATGGTCACCGTGACGTTTCTATCTAGTCTCATGTCGAACACGGGGACGGTCGCGCTCTTGATCCCGGTCGTTCTCGCCATGTCGAGACAAACCGGTACGAATCCGGCAAAACTGTTAATGCCGCTCGCGTTCTTTTCAAGCATCGGCGGGACGATGACACTCATCGGCACCCCACCGAACCTTGTCGCCGCTGAGGCGCTCCGTGGTGCCTCAGTCGGAACGCTCGGTTTCTTCTCGCTACTACCGATCGGGTTCGCCGCCGCCGTCGTCGGGCTGCTCTACTTTTATGTCATCGGGAACCGGCTGCTCGATGCGGGCGAGGTTCGTTCGGTCGTCGTCGCTCGTCTGCCGATGCCTGACTTGAACATCTACGCGCTCACGCTCACGAAAGGTCATCCGCTTGTCGGGAAAGCACTCCGAGACGTGAAGTGGTCACGTGACGGTTTGATCGTCCTCGGCGAAAAGCGAAAAGGGCTCGCGCATCGACTCGTCACGGCTCGAGCCGATACGGTGCTCTATGAGGGACGTGTCCTCGTCAGCGGGGCAGAACCGGATGTTCGACGCGTCGCCCGTCAAGAAGGGTTGATCGTTGAACCGATGGAGCTGAAAGACGTCTACGGGAAAGGGTCAGGCGTCGCCATTTTCACCGTCCCATCTGATAGCCCGCTCATCGGTCACTGTCTCTCGGAAAGTCGTCTGCGAAATGACTACCGCTTGAACGTGCTTCAAGTCATCCGCCCGAACGAAGAAATTGCGATGACACGGCTGAAAGACGTCCCGTTAGAGCGAGGTGATATGCTCGTGGCCCAAGGCGAGTGGAGCGATTTAGAAAAAGCGGGTGACGAGACACACTTGTTGCTCGCGAACGAGCGCGTGACCGATGTCGCCAACCGAGCTGTGTCCGAGCGCCATCAACTCGCAGCCGGTCTCATCATGCTCGTCATGGTCGTGCTCCTCGTCTTCGAATGGGTCGACCCGACCGTTGCCGTTTGGCTTGCGGCCATCGCGATGGTGCTGACGGGAGCGGTCCGGCATATGGACGTTGCCTACGAGTCGGTCCAATGGTCGTCGCTACTGTTGATTGCCGCCATGATTCCAGTCGGGACCGCACTCGAAAACGCGGGTGTCATGGCCTGGCTTGTCACATGGATCAGTGAGTCGTTCGGGCGCGCTGGTCCGGTCTGGGTGCTTGTCGCCATCTTCGTCGCAACGATGGTGCTCAGTCAAATCATCTCCAATACGGCAACGGCCGTCTTGTTCGCACCGCTCGCCTTATCGCTCGCCGCGTCACTCGAAGTCAGTCCGGTGCCGCTCGTCGTCGCGGTCGCCGTCGCGGCATCACTCGCGTTTATGACGCCGTTCGGCTCACCGACGAACGCGATGGTGTTCAGTATCGGCGGCTATCGCTTTTTCGATTTCGTTAAAGTCGGTTTGCCGCTACAAATGATTGTCGCGGTCGTCGCGATGTTTTCGATTTTATTCCTCTTTCCATTCTGAAAGAGGAAATTTTTGTTAGTTGACGAATAAGACGAATAAGTTGAAAACAATGAACTAATGAGGTGAAGAGATGATGTGGAAACGAATCGGTATCCTCCTGTGCGTCTTCTTCCTGGCAGCTTGCTCGAACGCCAGTGAAGAACCGACGCTCGGAGAGGACGCGTTGCTGGCCAAAAGGTATTTGGAGGAGAAAGGTTATGAGATCGTCTCTTACAAGGGAGGGGACACGTCACGTTTCGAGAAGAAAGACCTTCTCGATTCACCTGTGCGAGATACTTGGAGCGTCCAGACGACGCCACCGGACGACTATATCGGGCGTGACATTAAGCGAGAGCATTTCGTCGTCCGTAACCATCTGCTCGATGATCAGTACGAGCTCGGACAGACGAACGTCTTGGTCCTAATTGATGACGGGGACATCATCGGCGGGACCTCATTCCCTGATTCAAAGGAACCGCTGATGGGGGCACCTTATTCACTGGATGGGAAGACGGCGGAAGAGCTACATCCCGATTATTGGACGTGGCGCGAACAATGGGAGACTAAATATAGCGAATAAACAAGCGCCTCGGGGTTCCCGAGGCGCTTCTGTTATGAGGCTGTGCTTTTCAGTTTTCCGGGAAGTTTGCACCGCTCGAAATAGATGAGTTGTCCTTGGCGGACGATGCGCGCCCCTTTATGGTCGTGACCGGCCTCCTGGAGCATCGCTAGCCCTTTCGCTTTTCCTTCTTCGTCGTTCGCTGCCTCGAATGAATCATTAAGTAAAATCGTGCCGTCATTCTCGAACGCGGTGACTGTGTACATGTTCAAACGGATCCCCCCCTTTTTTTCATTGTACTGAATCACCATTCATTCTTCAAGCGGTGGTTTCGTCAGTTCGTCGAACGTGAGCTGACGGGCTGTCTCCGTTCGGGGGATCAAATCGGAGACGGTCATGCCGATCAGACGGACCGGCTCGTTGATTGACATCTCATCGAACAAGCGTCGGGCGAGCCGTTTGATTTCGTCATGGTCATGGGTCGGATGGTTCAGCTTGATTTGGTGGCTGCGTGCTTGGAACTCGCTCGTCTTGATTTTGATCGTCACGGTTTGACAACTCAATTCACGGCGGTCGAGCTGTTGCAATACGTCTTCGATTTCAGGGATGACGCGCTCATACACTTCCTCCGGGTCGTCGAGGTCAAAGGCGAACGTCGTCTCCGAGCCGATCGACTTGCGTTCACGGGTCGGGACGACGGGACGGCTGTCACGTCCGTGGGCGAGTTCGTATAACTGGACACCACGGTCATGGCCGAGGATGGCCTTCAACTGTTCAGGTCGCGCCTGCTGGATGTCGGCAATCGTTTCAAACCCGTGCTTGAACAAAGTCTGGGCGGTCACTTTTCCGACACCGTGCATCGTCGTGATCGACAGCGGGGCGAGGAACGACTCGACTTCGTCCGCGGCGACGATAGTGAGGCCGTTCGGTTTGTCGAACCCGGAGGCGATTTTGGCGACGAACTTGGACGGGGCGACGCCGGCGGAAGCGGTCAGTCCGGTCCGGCGTTTGATCTCGCCGAGAATGTAGCGCGCCACGTAAGGAGCCGACGTGCTCATGAGCGAGTTCTCGGTGACGTCGAGGTACGCTTCATCGAGCGATAGCGGCTCGACGAATGGCGTCACAGACTTGAAGATCTTCATCACGTCTTGGCTCACTTGCCGATACGCCTGAAAGCGCGGCTTGACGAACGTCGCTTGCGGGCACAGGGCGAACGCACGGCGTGACGACATGGCGCTATGCACGCCGTATTTCCTCGCCTCATACGAACAGGTGGCGACCACTCCACGACTGTGAGGGGCGCCACCGACGATGACGGGCTTATTTCGCAAATGAGGACGGTCTCGTTGTTCGACGGATGCATAGAACGCATCCATATCGACATGTATGATTAAACGTTCCATCGGCATCTCCTTTCTGTTTCAATCGACTCCTTTCATTATACCGAACTTTTGTTCGTTTTTTTACTTCTTTGTTTATCGAGACGTTGTTGAGTTCGAGGCTGACTTGGGAATTGGAGCAATGAGCCGATCCAATTTTTTCGCTTTAACCAAATTTGAATCAACAGCGTGAACAGGATAATCATGAACCAAGCGAACAAATAGCCGAGCGGCCACTCGAGTTCAGGCATTTGTTTAAAGTTCATGCCCCAAACGGCACCGAAGGCGACGACCGGCGTCGTCAGTGCCGTGAAGACGGTCAACGCCTTCATGATCTCGTTGCCGCGAAAGTTTGACAGCGTCGAGGCGAGATCGGTCATCGCGATGACATCTTCCTGGTAGTGTTCAATTAACGTTAACAGCCGGTCGACACGGTACTCAGCAAGGCGATAAGACTTCAGCTCATTCAACTCTATGTCGAGGAACGCCTCTCGTCCCGCCATCAGTAGCTCGCGGTACGGGACGACCGTATCTGACCAACGTTCAATCTCACTCCGCAGCCCAAATATCTCGTTCATGAATTCAGGCGGAACTTGACCGCTCATTTCACGCTGTGACATCATCAGGCGTTCCTCATATTCATCAATCCCATGGAAGTAATAGTCCATCTTTTCGGCGAGCAGGTCATAGAACGCTTCAATCGGTGTGGCATATTGTTTCGCTGCGACGATCTCGCAGTACAAATCGTCAAACCCGATCGTCCATAAAAAGTCGCGCGTCACGAAATAGTGACCGATTTTCTGCGGTTCGCGTTCGAGCTGCTCATAGTCGAGCGTGAGCGAACCATACATATAGTCCTGCTCGACGATGATTTTCGTCACTTTGGCCGTCGTCAGTTGTTCGAGCCAATACGTGTACGCCTCCGCATAGTGGTCGTCAACGTGTACGATTTCCTCAGGTCGCGTGTACCAAGTCCAATTCATCCTTCATTCCCCCAATGTTCTTCTCTCCTCAAGTATTCCCGGTTTACCGAGAAAGTTGGCATCTGGGGCGAACTTTCGTTAAGATGGAAGTACTGACAAGAAGAGAGGTGCTTTCATTGACGACTAAAATCGGTCAGCTCAAAGTGGGCGACACGTTAAACCAATATGTAATGATCAAACAATCATATCGAGGGCTCGCCGGGAACGGGAAGCCTTATCTGACGCTCGTTTTATGCGATGAGAGCGGCGAAATCGAGACGAAGGTGTGGGATAGCGCTGATACCGAGAAGTACGGGACGAAAAAGATCGTCCACGCCTCAGGAGAAGTCATGGACTATCGGGGCCGGACGCAGCTCAAACTGAAGCAGATCTCGATTATCGAAGGGGAGACGGACATCGCACCGTACGTCCGCTCTGCGCCGATCCCGAAGTCGGAGCTCGAGACGACGATCCGGGCGTATATCGACGCGATCAGTCACGAGGGCATGCGGGAACTCGTGACGACGATTGTCGACCGAAACGAAGAGGCATATTTCACGTATCCGGCGGCGGTACGTCATCATCATGCGGTCTATTCAGGGCTCGCGTTCCACGTTATGTCAATGCTCAAACTGGCCGGAACGATGTGTGACTTGTATCCACAGTTGAACCGGGACTTGCTCGTCTCAGGTGTCGTCTTGCACGATTTGGCGAAAGTCATCGAGCTGTCGGACGCGATCACTCCGGAGTATACGCTCGAAGGCAAACTGCTCGGTCATTTGTCGCTCATGGCGTCCGAGATCGAAGTCACAGCCCGCGAGCTCGGGACCGATCGTGAAGTCACGACGCTGTTACAACATCTCGTCTTGAGTCACCATGGGAAGCCGGAGTGGGGCTCGGCGAATGCGCCGCAACTTCCGGAGGCCGAGATGCTGTTCTTCATCGATAACATCGACGCGCGGATGAACATGTTCGATAAAGCGTTCGAAGGTGTCGAGCCAGGAACGTTCACAGAACGGGTCATGGCGCTTGATAACCGGGCGTTCTACAAACCGAAGCTATAAAAAAAGGCAGGCATCCCGCGGGATGCCTGCCTGTTGCTTATTGTTCTGTCGACTCTTCAGCCGGTGCTTCTTCTTCCGCTTTGAGAGCGTCTTTTACTGCGTCGAATTGTGTTGAGGCTTTCGCGTCTTTCACGTCAACGTTGTATTTTTCGATCAACTCAGCGTAGATTTTGTTGGCGTCGACTGAAGCTGCTTTTTCAGTCGCCAATTCTTCACGGATGCGGTCTTTCTCGTCCTCGAGCTTGAGGTCTTTTTCTTTACGGTCTACGACTTTGATGACGTGGAATCCGAATTGTGATTGGACCGGCTCTGAGACTTTACCGACGACATCTTCTTGGAACGCGTATGCTTCGAATTCAGGAACCATGGCACCGGCTGAGAAGTAACCGAGGTCGCCGCCTTTTTCGCCTGAACCAGTGTCTGTTGATTTTTCTTTCGCAACGTCTGCGAAATCAGCGCCATCGTTCAACTCTTTGATGATCGCTTGCGCTTCTTCTTCCGTCTCGACGAGGATGTGGCTCGCCTGGACTTCGACGTTCTCTTTGGCGAATTGTGCTTCGATTTCTTCATCCGTCACGTCGACGAGTTCAGACTTGGCAGCATCGACGAGCATCTGCCCACGGAGCGCTTCTTTGAATTCGTCTGTGTCAGCCATACCAGCCTGTTGGATCGCTTGTTCGAACTCTTCTTTCGAGTTGAACTGCTCTTCCGTCTTGCTGAACTCTTCGTCGACTTTCTCTTGCTCGACTTTGTCGCCATACTCTTTTTCAAGAAGTGCGTTCATCGTTTCTTGGAAAGCGAGTTGTGGGACCATACGGTCGTAGCTCATGTCCGCGATTTCACCGCGCGTGATTTCGCCACCTTCGAAAGAGACAACAGCTGAGTTGTCAGAAGATCCGCCGCTCGTTGCAGCGTACGTACCGCCTACACCGATGAGAAGCGCGATTGCCGATGCGCCGACAAGGGCACCAGTTGAAAACTTTTTGTTTTGTTTGTTTGGTTCATTCGTCATTCCGTTTGACATATATTCCACCCCTAAAAATCTATAAGTTTCTATGTTCGACTATACCACATTTTGTTAATGCTGACAGCTGTTCGATTACCTGTGTAGTATCATAGCACAGAAACGTGTCGTATAATGATGAAAGAGAATGTGAAATGATGGGGTGGGAAACGTGTCGTTAGAAGAGAAAGTTAATCAGTTGTCTTTTCAGATGGAGCTGTTGCTCGGACTAGTCGATTGGTCGAGTCGGCCGTTTGAATATGAAGTCATCAAAGCAAACTTGACGAAGGAAGAAGTTGCGGACTTCTATAAACTACTCGACGAAATCAACAATCAACAAAATGAGCAAAGGCGTTACGGCTTGTCGTCCGTAGAGCCTTTGCTCGTCAGTTTCGTCGGGATGTTGCATCCGTCGTTAGACCCTGGGGTCATCTTGGCGGCGTGCGTCAAACAAGGGATCGCTCTCGAAATCACAGAGCCCCTTTACGCGCACGTCAAGCTTCTTTAGTCAGCTCGTCATCTTCGGGACGACGGCCTGCCTCTTCAGAAATCATTTTTGATGTTTCGGCGAAGATGTCCATAAAGTTGTCGCCGTACAGGCGGCGGACGATGGCCGTGATGTCCGTCAAGTCCGGGAACTTCCCATATAACTCCTGCAACGGGAGCGAGGCACGGAACACACCGTTCTCTTCAGGGTCGAACGCATGGATTGTTTTGAGCAAGAGCGCTTCACCTTCAGGCGTCAACTGTACATAAGTATTACGTTTGTCCGTTTCTTTTTTAGAGAACGTGAGGAGACCACGATCTTCTAATTTTTTCGAAAAGTTGAACGCGGTCGATACGTGCATCACGCCATATTTCGCAATCTCAGAGATTGAGGCGCCACCGAGCGCGTGGGCAATCCATAAAATATGATGCTCGTTTATGTTCAAATCGAAAGGCTTGATCCAGTTCTGCCAGTCTTTTTCGACCGTCTTCCACAATGCTTTACTGAGCTGAATGATTTTATGGCTATAGAGCATGGCCTCAGGGCCAGAGAATTCTTTTTCATGTTCCATCTCAATTCATCCTTTCCGGATACAAAGTGACTAAAACGACGGACGATGCCTAAAGACCGGTCAGTCGGTCTTCTTCGCTTTCGCTTCGGTCATATCTGACTGTACGTTTGAAAGCTCGTTTAGGTTTCCTTGGATCTGCTCGATTGAAGGCTGAATGTCTTGTTGATAGCGTTCGACCTCGGCTTTCACTTGATCCGTCAATTCTTTGCCTTGCAACTTACCAGCCGCCACCACTTGTGAAGCATCTTTGGCAACTTTTTGGAATTGTTCTTTCAACGTAGTGATTGTAGACGCCCGATGCTGATTCGATGCGGCATCGTTGGCCGTTCCACGAGCAATCTTTTTCACTGTCGCCACGCCTAAAAACGCTACGACAAAGCCAAAAGCAACCCACTCGCGACGATTGTGACTCGACAATACATTCCCCTCCTCAAGCACGATAATGCTAGAATACATTCTTTTCATATTATTTTACCAAAAAAGAGAGATTAAAAACCTATATCTCAAATAAAATTTTTCAGAACATTCAATTTTGACCGAAAAATCATTTTATTTTAAAATGAGGTCAAAGGAAGGTGACCTCCAGTGGACAAGCAAAAGCGTTGGTTCGATGACATGCTAGACTTGTACAACGCGGCGAAACAACTGGGAGATGACCCTTGGGCACATAAAATAATGGAAGCACTCGAGGCGGGATACGAAGCGTCAGAACAGAACGAACAGACGCGTAAACAAACTTTGCTTGAAAAGCGACTTTTTGAAATCGACACCCGTCTAAATGAATTAAGAAAAGAGTTCGAACAAGCGGAGTCTGTCAAATCTCGTCAGCAACTGTATGAGCAGGCGATCAAATTGCAAATAGAGCGGGCTCAAATTGAAGAAGAGCGGAAGCGGCACTTCAATTCGATCAACTCGTCATGAAAGACATGAAAGCGGACCAGGCTCTCGGAGGAGTCTGGTCCGCTTATTTTGTTCAAACACGTTGTTTGATTTGAGCCGCGAGCGTGTTCATTTCTTCTGGCGTGTACGCATCGTTATGGGTTTCCCATTTCGCATCGAAGCCGTCTTCTTGGCCGTAGCGTGGAAGCAAGTGAATATGGAAATGGTACACCGTCTGACCGGCGATCTCTTCGGCGTTCGAGAGGACGTTCATCCCGATCGCGCCCGTCTCGCGTTGAAGCGCGCTCGCGATTCCCGGGACCGCTTTAAAGACGTCACTTGCGACGTCACTCGGCAGTTCGTAAATGTTTTTGGCATGATGTTTCGGGATGACGAGGGTATGGCCTTTCGTCACTTGGGAAATGTCGAGAAAAGCGACGACGTCATCATCTTCGTACACCTTGTAAGAAGGGATGTCGTTGTTGACGATTTTACAAAAGATACAATTGGCATCGGTATGCATCGTATTTCCTCCATTCATGAAATGACTGATCGATTTCATCATAACACGGAAGTTCAGGCGAAAGAATGATTGTCCTCGTTCTCACGTCATCCTACAATAGAAGGACAAGAGAAAGTGATAGGAGTGGAGAGAATGGCGTATGAACGATCGAAAAAGACGACAAGGCAGCGCAAGATTCGCCTCGTCATCGTCCTAGCCGTTTTGCTCGTCTTAGCGACGGGGGCAATCTATATATGGGGCTATAAGCCGGCGGAGGCGAACGCGCAAATCCACGTTCGATTTAAAGAGGCTCTGTTGACGGAAGACGTCGCTTTCTTTGAGCAGACGGTTGAATATGAGACTGAGCCGCTCACGCGCGCCGAGGCACTCCGGTTCATGCGTTGGCTGAACGAAGAGAAGTCGATTCGAGGTGAGGCGATCTCTGAGGTGGCGGCGGACCGCGCCGATGAACGTCAAGGTATGGAGTCAGTCGGGTTGTTCCGCTTGCTTGATACGGGAGACGGCCGGTTCGGCTTTGCGGATTATCGAATTGAGCTGTTACCGCAAACGTTCGTTGCGACGTCAGACGTGCCGTTGACGAACATATGGGTCGATGGGACACAAGTAGGCCGGATTGATGCGGCGGGCGACAGCCTGACGGTCGAGCGGATGCCAGGCCGGTACGACGTCAAAGCCGTCGCGGTCGTGAACGGGGAGACCGTCACGCGAACGGAGACGGTGACGCTCGTTCGGGAGGAACAGCTCGCTTTCGCGCTACAGCTCGAAGCGAACGAGACGATTGCCGGTCAGTTCGATATCGAGCGGGTCGAGCTGATCGAGATTGAAGTCGAGGCGAGGACCGGGCATTCGCTTGAAACGATTGAGTCGGTTATGAACAAGCGGGAGAAAACGGTCGTCGGACAGCTCGGTGAACCGCTTGAACGGGACGGAGACGTGTGGCGGTATGCCGGCATGGATGTGACATTTGTCAAAAAGAAAGTGAACCAAATCGACATCGATTTGGACAAACGGACGGACGATATGGTCGCCCTCCTCGGTGAGCCGAATGAACGAATCGAGACAGAGCTTGGGATCGAGTGGCGTTACGATCGCTCACTGGTTGAATCGATTTTCACGCTGCTCGGCCTAGAAACGGAAAAACGCTTCATCGAACGCGACGGGGCGATGTATTTATTGTTAAGTTGAACGAAAAAAACGGGACCCTCGTGTCGAGGGTCCCGTTTTTGTAGCACTGGATTAGCGCTTTTTGTTCATTGATTTCATAACGAACGATACAATCAAGATCAAGATAATCGCACCAAGAAGTGCTGGAATAATCGCGATGTCAGCGATGATTGGTCCGAAATCAGGGAAGATCAATCCGCCAAGCCAAGCACCAATGATACCGGCGATGATGTTACCGATGACGCCGCCTGGTACGTCTTTACCTAAAATAAGACCTGCTAACCAACCGATGATACCTCCGACGATCAAATAAAGAATAAAACCCATGCAAACATTCTCCTCTCTGTTTTGTCCATTGTTCTTAATAACAATTTTATGGAACAATGGAAATGATGAATAAGTTTTTAAAATGCCTTACAGTAGAGAATATTCCCATGTGACAATTTTTAAAACATATATCACAAAAAAAAGTTGAAAATAAGGGGTGGAGTTTTCATGTTACACGTCGAACACTTGAACGGCGGTTATATAGGTAAACAAGTGCTGCATGATGTTTCGTTTGAAGTAA
This sequence comes from Exiguobacterium sp. SH3S1, assembly GCF_004337105.1. Taxonomy (NCBI): domain Bacteria; kingdom Bacillati; phylum Bacillota; class Bacilli; order Caryophanales; genus Exiguobacterium; species Exiguobacterium sp. SH3S1. Next base: position 16,443 of record NZ_SJUW01000012.1, read on the forward strand.
AAAAAGGTGAGCTCGTCGGGCTGATAGGGCTAAACGGTGCCGGGAAGTCGACGACGATTAAACATATTTTAGGATTGCTTGAACCGATTTCGGGATCGGTCGAAGTCGACGGCGAAACGTTGCAATCGTCTGAAAAAAATTATCGCAAGAAAATAAGTTATATACCTGAGACGCCGATTTTGTATGACACGTTGACGTTACGTGAACATTTGTTGTTGATGGGGAAAGCGTACGAGATTGACAGCCGTGACCTCGAGATGCGGACGGAACGCTTGGCCCGCGACATGCGCATGGAGAAACAGTTGGACTGGTTCCCATCCGTCTTCTCGAAAGGGATGCGCCAAAAAGCGATGATCCTGAGCGCGCTCGTGACGAAGACGCCGCTCTTGATCGTCGACGAACCGTTCGTCGGGCTCGACCCGCTCGCAATCCGTCAACTGCTCCGCCTGTTTGATGAGTATAAACAAGAGTGTGCGATTCTCATGTCGACGCACATCCTCGAGACGGCGGAACGTCACTGTGACCGGTTCGTGTTTCTCCATCAAGGAGTCGTGATCGCGACCGGTACGGCAGCGCAGTTGCGTGAAAAATATGCGCTCCGTCCTGACGCAACGCTCGATGACATTTATGTCGAGGCGATCGAGGCTGAGGAGCGGGCGCGATGAGGGTGTTCAACGCGCGGTTTAGTAGTTGGATGGAAGAAGTCGTGAAGTATAGCCGCTATGTGGCGAACGGGGGTCTCTTGTTCACGCTCTACTTCACGCTCATTTACGGGGGGTTCGTCTACAATCAATTTTTAAACGGACTCGACCCGGCGTTTCCGAGCGAATGGATCGTCGCGCTCGTGTTCTTGTTCTTGCCGCTCGGGCATCGGCCGCGGACGTTGCTTCAAGAAGCGGATCAAGTGTTTTTGTTGCCGGAGCTCGGGGATATCCGTTCGTATATGAACGGGGTTCGTCTGTTCAACGTCGTGTTCGCGAGCGTTCGGGCGCTCGTTGTCATGCTCGTGGTCTTGCCGCTCATCGTCCGGACGCAAGCGCTCACGCCGGCAGAAGTAGGCGCCATCGTCGCAGCGAGCGTGTTGCTTTCGGTGGCGGGTCGCCTCGCAAAGCTCGAACTGATCTCAAATGTGGTGCTCTTCAGTGCGCTCGCAAGTGGAGTCATCATGATTTTCGGTGTCCCGTTATTGACGCCGGTGCCGGCGCTTGTCGCGCTTGTCTTGCTTCATCTAAGACGGCACGACCGCATCCCGCTCCTTGATTGGCTCACGCTCGAGCAGAAGAGCAAGGCGCAGTTCGACCGTGTCATCAGTTGGTTCGTCGACTTGCCGGCGATGCGGGAAGAAGTGAAGGAGAGAAGTGTCATCGTGCGAACGCTCGAGCGTTCGGTGCTCAGACGCGCGGATGCCGCGCGTTATGTCTATGGCTTACGCGTCATCCGTTCGAAAGACTCGCTCGACCTCGTGTTCCGCCTTTCTGTCGTGGCGTTCATCGTCATGTGGCTGTCGGGTGGCTGGTATGTCGGCTTGGTCGTCCCGCTGTTCGTCGGTTTGACCGCACTCCAACTCGTGCCGCTCTTCAAACGGCTCGATACGATGTCGATCGCTTCATGGTTGCCGATCACGCGTCTTGAACGGCTGGCGGGTTACAAATGGTGGATGAACCGCTTGCTGATTGGTCAGTTGGTCGTCCTGACGGTTGGGTCGGTCGTGTTCGGTGCTAGAGTTGACGCGGTCGCGGGAGTCGTGCTCGGCTATCTCGTCATCCGTTACTATTTAGGGCGGTTGAAATGAATAAGGGCCACCCTTCCGCATATGGAGGGTGGCCCTTTGACTGCTATTATTTTTTTGGTGACATGACCGACACGCTCGAGCCGAGAATCTTCGGCAGGCGAGCCGGGGTGTCAGTTTCCGAATCGATTTCACCGTACGCCGATACACCGTGCTCGGCGATATCGAGTCCGACGTCTTCTTGCTCTTCAGTGACACGGAGACCGATCGTCACGTCGAGTAGTTTTAAGAAGACGTAGCTTCCGCCTCCGGCGATGACCATTGCGATCAAGACACCAAGCGCCTGGACGCCGAGTTGTGACAAGCCGCCACCGTAGAAGAGGCCGGCCGAACCGATGCCGGTGATCTCGACGAGACGCGGTGATGCGAAGAACCCGAGTGCGAGTGTTCCGATGATGCCAGCGACACCGTGGACCGAGAAGGCACAGAGTGGGTCATCGATATATTTCGCCATGAGGATACTCGTGCCGTATGTTGCGATGGAAGCTAGGGCGCCGATGACGACAGCGGCCCATGGTTCGACAAAGGCACAAGCGGCTGTGATGGCGACGAGCGCCCCGAGAACACCGTTGACGACTGAAGGGATGTCGGCCGTCTTCTTGTGGATCATGACGATGGCGAGCGCGCCGAGCGCACCGGCAGCCGTAGCGAGCATCGTCGTAAGAGCGACATAACCGAAGAATCCGTCAGCAACCGACATTGTCGATCCCGCGTTGAACCCGAACCAGCAGAGCCAAAGGACGAGTCCGCCGACGACCGTCAAGACGTGGTTATGACCGGCGAGTGATTCTGTTTTCCGTCGTGGTTTCAAGATGATCGTCGCCATGAGGGCGGCCATCCCACCTTGGAGGTGGACGACGGCTGAACCTGCGAAGTCTTGCATCCCCATTGAGCCGAGGAGTCCACCCGCCCAAACCGAGCGAGCGACGATCGGATAGAGAATGGCGACGAAGAAGATACCGAATAAGACGTAAGCCGACAGTTTAGCCCGTTCCGCAAATCCGCCCCAAGCGATTGCGAGCGCAACGGCGACGAATGACAATTGGAACAAGAATTTAATGTCGAGCGAGACGTTGGCCCAGTCGAGGCTCGTGAACGATCCGTTTAAAAAGAATCCTTCAGTCCCGAACCAGCGGGTACCATCCCCGAATGAGAGGCCGAACCCGACGGCCCAAAAGGCGATTGCCGCCACAGAGAGGCTGATGATTTGTTTGACAGCGACATGCCCGGCGTTTTTAGCCCGGAGCGTCCCAGTCTCGAGTAAGCCGAAACCAAGTTGCATCGTCAAGACGAGCAGTGCAGCGATGAGTACGAACAGCGTGTCCATATAATACATAATTTCTTCCATGTTGCGATTCCTCCTTTTAGCAAGTGTGATTTCAAAAGTTGGTTTCAGTTTAAGACGAAATGAACGGGTTGGATTGCAATTTGTCAGATTATCTGACATAGTTTTTTTGAGAAGGGAGATGGCGGACGATGGACTACAAGTCGAAGAAAGTGATTGGAATGGGCATCATTACCGAACTGACCGGGCTTTCTGAACGACAAGTGCGCTATTATGAGGCGAAAGGACTCGTCTTCCCGGAACGGACAAAGGGAGGCTCACGTAAATATTCTTTCCATGACGTCGAACGGTTGATCGACGTGGCGTCGAAGCTTGAGGACGGATGGCGGATTCAAGACATTAAAGAGCGCGAGAAACGTCTGTCGACGAGACAGCGTGACGATTTGATCCGGGGTCAGCTCAATTCGGCGTTCCGCACGTACCCGACAAAGAAATGACACAATGAAAACACAATGAAAATGCTTCACATTAGCATTATTCTAATTAATTTCTGTATAATGTTTTTGAGTTCACATACCTATAGAAGAAGAGTGTAGGAGAATTATAGAGGGGAATGACGCGACGTATGAACGATACTATTTTGAAGGCGTTTCGAGGAGAGGCGACAGACTATGTTCCGGTCTGGTATATGCGCCAAGCCGGACGCTACCAACCAGAATATCGTGAGATCAAGAAAACGAGGACGTTGTTCGAAATCACACACGATTCAGAACTATGCGCCTACGTGACAGAACTCCCGGTCAAGCAACTTGGAGTCGACGCGGCCATTCTGTACAAAGATATTATGACACCACTCCCATCGATGGGTGTCGATGTAGAAATTAAGAGCGGGATTGGCCCGGTCATCGATAATCCGTATCGGACGATGGAGGACGTCGAGCGCTTGAAACCGCTGAATATCGACGACATCTCGTACGTGCTCGAGACGATCCGTTTGCTCCGGGAGCGTCTTGAAGTGCCGCTCATCGGATTCTCGGGAGCGCCGTTCACGCTTGCGAGCTATATGATTGAAGGCGGTCCATCGAAAAGCTATCATCGGACAAAAGCACTCATGTATGCTGAGCCGGACGTTTGGAACGCGCTCATGGACAAACTTGGAGACATGGTCATCACGTACGCCAAAGCGCAAGCTGAGGCCGGGATCCAAGCGTTCCAATTGTTCGATTCATGGGTCGGGACGCTCAGCCGCAAAGATTATGTCCGCTACATTAAACCGACGACTGAGCGCATCTTCACTGAATTGCGCACGCTCGACATCCCGCTTATCATGCACGGTGTCGGAGCGAGCCATCTTGTAGAAGAATGGCAGGATCAGCCAATCGACGTCGTCGGGCTCGACTGGCGCTTGTCGGTTCAAGAAGCGCGCGATCGCGGCATTACGAAAGCGGTGCAAGGAAACTTGGACCCGTCGTTCTTGCTGGCACCATGGCCGGTCATCGAGGAGAAAGTGAAAGAAATCCTCGATGAAGGGATGAAACAACCGGGCTACGTCTTCAACTTGGGACATGGGGTGTTCCCAGAAGTCGACCCGGCCGTACTCGTCAAATTGACGGCATTTATCCATGACTATTCACGTGAAAAAATGGGAGGCAAATCATCATGAAAACAGTCGGATTACTCGTAATGGCTTATGGAACACCATATAAACCGGAAGACATTGAACGATATTATACGCACATCCGTTACGGACGCAAGCCGGCACCGGAAGCGCTCCAAGACTTGACGGAACGTTATGAGGCGATCGGGGGCGTATCTCCGCTCGCGAAGATCACGATTGACCAAGCGGAGACGCTTCGAGACATTTTGAACGAGCGTCACGCTGGTGAAATCGACTTCAAATTATATATCGGTCTCAAGCACATCGAACCGTTCGTCGAGGATGCGGTCGCGCAAATGGCGAACGACGGCATTAAAGAAGCGGTCTCAGTCGTTCTTGCCCCTCATTATTCGTCATATAGCGTCAAGTCTTACAACGGACGCGCCCATGAAGAAGCGGCGAAATACGACATCGAGATCCGTTCGGTCGAGTCGTGGTACGATGAGCCGAAATTTATCAATTGGTGGGCCGAAGCGATCAAAGACACGTTCGCGAACTTGCCGGTCCCAGCCGAAAAGGCGTGCTTGATCGTGTCGGCGCATAGCTTGCCAGAGAAGATTTTGGCCGGTGGCGATCCGTACCCGGATCAGTTGAAAGAGACGGCAGACAAGATCGCGCAAGCTGCCGGTGTCATCAACTATGAGGTCGGTTGGCAGTCTGAAGGCAACACGCCGGATCCTTGGATCGGGCCGGACGTCCAAGATTTGACGGCTGAACTTCACGAAAAACATGGCTACGAGGCGTTTGTCTATACGCCGGTCGGTTTTGTCGCTGACCACCTCGAAGTGCTCTTCGACAACGACGTGGAATGTAAAGTCGTTTGTGACCGCCTTGGCGTTCACTACGCACGTCCAAACATGCCAAACGCAGAGCGGAGCTTCATCGAAGCCGTCGCAGATCGGATGGAAAGCGTGATCGTGCATCATGCGTAATTTGACGATTGTCGGTGGTGGGATCACAGGTCTCACCGCCGCTTTTTATGCCGAGCGTTATTTGCCGGAAGACGTGTCGATCACGCTGTTAGAGGCGAATGACCGGTTAGGCGGAAAAATCGATACGTTCGAGACCGGTGAATTCGCGGTCGAGCGCGGTCCTGACTCTTACGTGTTCAGGAAGACGGCGATGACCGAGTTGATCCATGACGTCGGTCTCGGGGACGAGCTCGTCCGGAACGGGGTCGGCCAAGCGTACGTCTTGCATCATGACGGGTTACATCCGATTCCGAAACAGACGGTGATGGGCATCCCACTCGACGTCGACGTGTTCAAGCAGACGTCGCTCTTGTCAGAAGACGAGCACGCGGCATTGCGGGCCATGCTGTTGTCGCCCCCGGACATCACGCCCCCGGAGACGGACGTCTCACTCGGCCTCTATCTTCGAGAACGGGTCGGGGATCCGATTGTCGACCGATTGATCGAGCCGCTATTGTCGGGCATTTATGCCGGCGATATCGACAAGATGAGTGCGCTGTCGACGTTCCCGCAGTTTATCGAAGGTGAGAAGAAGTACGGCAGTCTATATGAAGGGATGCGCCATCTTCGTCCCGAACAGCGTGTCGCTGAAGTCGGCGCGAAGAAAGTCGGACAGTTCGCTTCGCTCCGGCGAGGTTTGAAGTCGCTGACGGACCGTCTCGCGGAACGGCTCGAGCGGACAGAGGTCATCTTGAACTGTTCGGTCGAACAAGTCGAGGAGACGGAGACAGGCTATCGTCTGCTCACGAATCGTGGCGATATGGATTCAGAGCGTCTCGTGCTGACGGTCCCGCCGCGTCTCATTCGTCAGTTCTTACCGAAAGTCGACAGTGATTTCTTGGCCGATATGAAGCCGCATGCGACCGCGACGTGCTCACTCGTCTTTAAAGAGACAGATATCGAGCTCCCGTTCGTCGGTACGGGCTTCGTCACGAGCCAAGAAGCGGACGTGATGATCACGGCGTGTACGTTCATCGATCAAAAATGGCCACACGCCGTGCCAGACGGCTATCACGTTCTCCGTGTCTTCCTCGGTCGTCCGGGTGCTGACGAGATCGTCGATGCGCCGGATGAGGACATTGTGGCGACAGCGCTGCATGACTTGGGCGGTTTGATGAACATCAAAGCCGCACCGCTCCAGGCGGTCGTCAGCCGGCTGCGGGACGGATTGCCACCGTACGCGGTCTTCCACGCCGACCGGGTGCGAGCGCTTCGGGCCGAGATGAGCCGAGTTTATCCGGGCGTGCTGCTCGCGGGGATCGCCTACGACGGGATCGGTATGCCGGACTGTATTAAGAGCGTCCACGAGCAGATCAAACAGTTAGCAGAACTTGGTTAAGGATTTGTGAAGAGCGGTGTCGGATTTTTCCGTCGGCCTCTCTTTTTGTTATAGTTAGAAGCGAAAGAGAAAAAGAGGGAGTGGATGTTGATGACAACGTATAAACTGTTCGTATCCGATATGGATGGCACGATTCTGCACAACCACACAAAAATCGCACCGGAGACGGCGGAAATCGTCCGCGCCGCCGAAGCGCAAGGGATTCGCTTTGCGATTGCGACGGGACGCAATTACTTCAACGCGAAAGGAATTCTCGATGAAGCCGGTCTCACGTGCCCGATCGTCTCGTCAAACGGGGGCCGCGTCTTGACTGAAACGGGAGAGGTGCTCCATGAAATCGATTTGACGGTAGAAGAAGCGCTCGAAGTCGTGTCGGTGCTTCATCAAGACCATAAGTATTCGGATATCTTTTATGAGATGTATTCGGAAGCGGGACTTGTCGCAAGTCGCCTCGATTTGATTGAAGCGACGATGGAAAACTTGAAGCAAAATGGTGACGACCGGTCGCTCGAGATGTATGAGTTCTTCCGGAAGCGCTATTACGTCAACGAAGACGTCCGTCTCGTCGAGGACATCGAGGACTTCATCAAAAACGAGGCCGGACGCGTCTATAAATTCATCGCGTTCTCAAGTCATTTTGAGAAGATGTCATCACTATGGACTGAAATCGATGAGCGTGTCGACGGGGTATACGTCACGTCATCGGGGAACGACAACATCGAAGTGATGGCGAACGGGGCCGACAAAGGTCACGGCGTCAAGAAGCTCGCCGAGCACTTCGGTGTCGATTTGTCAGAAGTCGTCGTCATCGGTGACAACTTGAACGACGTGCCGATGTTTGAAGTCGCCGGCAAAGCGATTGCGATGGGCAACAGTCACGAGGAGTTAATTGCCATCAGCCACCACGTCACGGAACGTCATGATGAGTATGGCGTCGCGAACGCGTTGAAGCGCATCATGAGCGGTGAGTGGAAGTAAACAAGTTGTAGAGCGGGTGATTCGTCTCGTATAATACAACTAACGAACATCCGATTAGGAGGAAACCGACTGTGAAATTTATCTTTAACCCGGACATCCGGGACCCAAAACTCAACTTGGCGGTCGAGGAGTATATCCTCAAGCATTTGAACGTCGAGCATGAGGACTACTTCTTGTTCTATATTAACGGCCCGTCGATCATCATCGGCAAAAACCAGAACACGTCAGAAGAAGTCAACTTGAAGTATATCGAAGAGAACGGGATCGACGTCGTCCGTCGCTTGTCTGGCGGCGGTGCCGTCTATCACGACGAAGGCAACTTGAACTTCAGCTTCATCACGAAAGATGACGGCAATTCGTTCAATAACTACAAGAAGTTCACACAGCCGATCGTCGATGCGCTCAAACAACTCGGTGTCGAAGCAGAATTGACCGGTCGTAACGATATTCAAGTCGGCGAACGGAAAATCAGCGGGAACGCCCAATTCACGACGCGCGGTCGTATGTTCAGCCACGGGACGCTCATGTTCAACTCGAACATCGAGGAAGTCGTCAACTCGCTCAACGTCTCAGAAGAGAAGATGCGCTCAAAAGGCATCAAGTCGGTTCGGAGCCGGGTCGCCAACATCACGGAATTTTTAGAAGAAGAGATGGAGATGGAACGGTTCGTCGAGGCGCTCCTCCACTCGATCTATGATGGTCAAGACCCGGAACGTTACGTGCTCCGTGACGAGGACTGGGAAATCGTTCAAGACATCTCGAAAGAACGCTACGCGAACTGGGACTGGAACTTCGGGAAGTCACCGAAGTTCGACGTCGAATCGAAGCGTCGTTTCCCGATCGGCACGATTGACGTTCGTTTGAACGTCAATAAAGGGACGATCACGGAAGCGAAAATCTACGGCGACTTCTTCGGCGTCGGTGATATCCACGACGTCGAGCAGGCACTCGTCGGGACGCGGTTCGAACGGGTCGCGATTCGGGAACAATTGTCACACCTCGACGTCAAGCATTACTTCGGTAACGTCGACTTAGAAGAATTGGTCGATCTCATTAGCTGAGGCGATTTTGCAGGAGGATGGTCTGTTTCAGAGACCATCCTTTTTGGCGTTTTCGTGAAACCTCGTGTGTAGCGTTGCGAGTCGTTGCGGGAAGGCGTATCATAATTATTGCAAGCGCTTTCGTTAACGGAGATGAGCCAATAGGAGGAATGAAGATGTGCCGTTTCATCACAGAATGGATGGACACGAACTGGATGTGGGTGACCGATCAACCGACGTTCGAGCGAGCCATGCTCGCGATTGGTCTTGAGCTAGAAGGAAAAGGAATTGTCGATGATACGTTCGCGCAAGTCATCATCGAGCAGGAGCGCACGATCCCGTCCGGAGTGACGGACGTCGCCATCCCGGTCGCTGTCATCGACGTGCCGAACCAGGTCTCAAAGCGCGATGGCATCACGCTGCTCCACTTGAACCGTCCGTTCGACGTGCGGACGATCGCCGGGGAATCGGTCTGTGCAGAACTGATCTTTATCATCACAGCGACGACTGACGAGAAGAAACAGACGTTCCATAAGTTGATCGATGATCTGCTCATGGATGACGAAGCGTTGCAAGCGCTTGTTCACGTCCAAAGCCGGGCCGGGCTATATCATTTGCAGACGATGGATTTGAAAGCGTTTTCTTCCTGAGATGTTTCATGTACAATAGAGGTAACTGAAAAAGAGCGCGGTTGCCGTGCTCTTTTTTACGGCTCAAGAGTGAATCGTCATTCATTTCCAAAGGGGGATTACCATGGCAAACTTAGTCACAGCGTTACAAGGGGTTGTGGCCGCGCATCCAAATAAGGCGGCCTACGTGTTCGGGGAGGACACGGTCAGCTACGAACAGTTTTTCGGACAAGTCCAAGCGATGGCATCGACGCTTGAACAGAAGGGGATCGACAGAGGGGACCACGTCGCGCTCGTCCTTGGGAATAGCCCGGCGTTCTTGATTTCTTATTTTGCGGTCCTCGCGCGAGGGGGAATCGTCATTCCGATCAACCCTACATATACGCCGGACGAGATGGCTTACATTTTACTCGATGGAGACGTGAAAGCGATCGTCGCCTTGTCGCCGCTCGTCGCGCAAGCCGAAACGGCGCTCACGAACTTGCCGCAGTTGAAACTCGTCATCTCGGTACCGTATGCGGATGTGCCCGCAATCGAGCGCACAGGGGATATCGAATTTATGCCGTTTTCAAAAGCGTTCGCCTCGGGCGTGACGGCGCTAGTCGAGGTCGATGAACAAGACGTCGCCGTCATCTTATATACGAGCGGGACGACAGGTAAACCTAAGGGAGCGCTGTTGACCCACCTCAACTTGTTCTCGAACGCGCACTCAATCGGAGAATATCTCGAGATCACACCGGACGATAAGGCGCTCGCGGCGCTACCGATGTTCCACGTCTTCTGTTTGACGGTCATCGTCAACGCGCCGCTCCTGCGCGGGGCGACGATCATCATCTTGCCGAAGTTCTCGCCGCAAGACGTATTCGATCTCATTCCGAAGCACCAGGTCAGCATTTTTGCCGGTGTGCCGACGATGTACAACTTCTTGTTACAAACGGCGCTGAAAGTACCGGCTTACGCGTCGGCGCTCAAGCACGTCCGCGTCTTCGTCTCGGGCGGGGCGAGCTTACCGGTCCAACTGCTCGAATCGTTTGAACAAAAGTTCGAGTGTAAGATCCTCGAAGGGTATGGCCTGTCAGAGGCGTCGCCGGTCACTTGTTTCAACCCGCTCCACGGGGAACGGAAAGCGGGATCGATCGGTCCGTCGATCGTCCACGTCGAGAACAAAATCGTCGACGAGCTCGGCGAAGAAGTCGGTGTCGGCGAAGTCGGGGAACTCATCGTCCGCGGTCCGAACGTCATGAAAGGCTATTACAAACTGCCTGAGGAGACGTCGATGACGCTTCGGGACGGCTGGCTCTATACGGGCGACTTGGCGAAACGTGACGAGGACGGATATTTTTACATCGTCGACCGGAAAAAGGATATGGTCATCGTCGGTGGTTATAACGTCTACCCGCGGGAAGTCGAAGAAGTGTTGTACCAACACCCGGGCATCGTCGAGGCTGCCGTCATCGGCGTGCCCGATGCCGAGCAAGGTGAAGCGGTGAAGGCGTTCATCGTCACCCGCGATGAGCTTTCGGTCGACGAGATCCGCGCGTTCGCGGCGACGAAACTTGCCAAATATAAACAGCCGAGCCACATCGAGATCATCGATGAGTTACCGCGAAATACGACCGGTAAAATTTTGCGGACGGTTTTGAAAAGCGAAGCGTTTCAACGCAACTGAATCAAGCAAGGGCGACACACAATTGTCGCTCTTTTTTTATTTCATACGTTTGACACCATTACGGGGTAGGGGTATATTAGACGTGAGGTGATAACAATGGATGAATTCTTGCACGAACAGCCGCTCGTCCCGCGCGAAGACGCCGAGCGAGTTGCGCTCAGTAAACGGCTGCGCCGGATCGAAGGCCAAGTCCGTGGGATTCAAAAGATGGTCGAGAGCGACCGATATTGCGTCGATATCTTGACGCAGACGTCGGCTATTCAAGCCGCGTTAAAGCAAGTCGAGATGCAGCTGCTTGAGCGTCATATGCGTAAATGCTTGGTCCATGCGAGTGAAACGGAAGATATGGATCCATACATTGACGAATTGATGACAATTGTCAGCCGCATTAAAAAGTAAGGAGGTGCTCGTATGAAGACTGTCGAACTGTCGATTCAAGGAATGACATGCGCCGCATGCTCAGCCCGAATCGAGAAAGTATTGAATAAGATGGACGGGGTCGATGCGACCGTCAACTTGCCGCTCGAGACGGCGACAATTCGCGTCGAGGACGGCATCACCGAAGAGGAGCTGATCGCCCGGATCGAGAAGATCGGCTACGGGGCGGAACGAAAAGTCGAGCGCACACCGAAACATGACCTCCGCCCACTAGAACGGAAAGTGCTCATTTCGGCGCTTCTTTCGGCGCCGCTCTTACTCGTCATGATTACCCATATCCCTGGGTTAATGTTCCATGCCGATTGGCTCATGAACCCGTGGTGGCAATTCGCGCTCGCGACACCGGTCCAGTTTTGGATCGGGGCCCAGTTTTATCAAGGGGCATATAAGAGCCTGAAGAGCGGGGCGGCCAATATGGACGTCCTCGTCGCGACGGGGACATCCGCCGCCTACTTCTATTCCGTGTTCGAAATGCTCATCCATCCGATGAATCCGTCCCTTTACTTCGAGACGAGCGCTGTGTTGATCACGCTCGTATTGCTCGGGAAATGGTTGGAGGCACGGGCGAAAGAAAAAACGACAGATGCGCTCAAATCGCTTCTGTCGCTGCAGGCGAAAGAAGCAATCTTACTCGTCGACGGGGAAGAGCGGTCGGTGGCGATCGACCTTGTCAACGTCGGCGACGTGATCGTCGTCCGTCCAGGTGAGAAAGTGCCGGTCGACGGTAAGATCGTTGAAGGTGAGACGGTCATCGATGAATCGATGCTGACCGGCGAATCGATCCCGTCTGAAAAAGGCGTCGGTTTTGATGTCGTCGGTGGGACGATCAATCGAACACACCGCTTCTTGATGGCGGCAGAGCGTGTCGGCAGCGAGACGATGCTTGCGCAAATCGTCCGTGTCGTCGAACAGGCACAAACGGATAAAGCACCGATTCAACGGCAGGCCGACCGAATCTCTGGCGTGTTCGTACCGATCGTCGTCGCCATCAGTGCCGTCACGTTCGCCGTTTGGTTGTTCGGGTTTAATGATCTCGATATGGCGATTCGGTCTTCAATCGCCGTCCTCGTCATCGCTTGCCCGTGTGCACTCGGACTTGCGACCCCGACCTCGATCATGGTCGGGACCGGCCGTGCGGCTGAACAAGGCGTCCTCTTTAAAGGGGGCGGTCAACTCGAATCATTGAACGGTGTCGATGTCGTCGTGTTCGATAAGACGGGGACGCTCACGAACGGGACGCCTGAAGTCGTGGCGACGTTCGGGGACGAGTCGTTCTTACAACGGGCGGTCATGGCCGAGCGTCAGTCGACGCATCCACTTGCGGAAGCGATCGGTCGTGGCGTCGGCGTCGGGCACGTGGAACGGGTCGAAGAATTATCGGGCCGAGGATTGAAAGCGGTCGTCGATGGGAAAGAGCTTCTTATCGGTTCGGTCCGGATGATGCGCGAGGCCGGATTCACGTTGCCTGATTGGGACATGCAAGCGATGACGCCGGTTTACGTGGCGAGTGAATCTGAAGTCGTGGCGGCGTTCGGTCTTCAAGACCGGTTGAAAGAAGGTAGCCGGGAAGTCGTGCAACGACTTGCGACGACGAGACAAGTGTATGTCTTGACGGGAGACCGAAAAGAAGTCGCGCTCGACGTGGCGCGTGAACTAGGCATCGCTGAAGCGAACGTCATTGCCGAGGTGTTGCCCGTCGAGAAGGCAGACCACATCGAGGCACTGAAACAACGTGGCCGCGTCGCCATGGTCGGTGACGGGATGAACGATGCGCCTGCGCTCGCCGTCGCGGACGTCGGTATCGCCTTCGGCAGCGGGACGGACGTCGCTTTAGAAGCGGCGGACGTGACGATCATGGGTCGGGACATCGAAGGCGTGGATCGGGCGATCGAGATGAGTGCGCTCACGATGCGAAACATCCGTCAAAACCTATTTTGGGCGCTCGCCTATAATAGCTTCGGTATACCGATTGCCGCGGCCGGTTTGCTCGCTCCATGGATTGCCGGGGCGGCGATGGCGTTCAGTTCGGTTTCGGTCGTATTGAACGCACTGCGATTAAAAAAACAAGGAGGACATCAAAAATGAATGAGACAGTCTTGAAAGTAGAAGGTATGACATGTAACCATTGTAAGGCAGCGGTTGAAGGGGCTTTGACCGAATTAGAAGGCGTCGAGTCAGCCATCGTCTCGTTGCAAGATCACCGGGTCGATGTCATCCATAACGATAAGATTTCCGTCAAAACGATGATCGAAGCTATCGAAGAACAAGGTTACGACGTCAACGCATAACGACCGGATCCCGCCTGTGAGGCGGGATTTTTTTGTGATGTTCTCATACTAAAAACTATGATATAGTATAGATGATAATGAGAATCGGTATCAGCGGGAAGGTGGGGTTACGATGGAACTCGTCATGATCAGCGGCGTGTTGGCGTTACTTAGCGGGGGGACGGCCTTCCTCGCTCAACAATTGCGGACACGGCCGACACGGTGAGGAGGGGAAACCCTTCTTTTTTTTCGTCAACTTAAGAGATTGACGGTACATCTAGACGGCTCAAAACGAGTGATTTCCCATCATTCGTCGACAATTGTTTGATATGATAGTGAAAAATGTTGCAGAGGTGACTAAAATGTACACGATCTATTTAGTCGATGATGAGGTCAATTTAAACAAAATGCTCGTCACGTATTTAGAGCAAGAAGGCTACCAAGTCCGTTCGTTCACGGATGGTGTATCAGCCCAAGCCGCGATTCAAGACGAACCTGACTTATGGGTGCTCGATATTATGCTACCGGACCTCGATGGCTTTCAGTTGTTGAAGCAAATCAAGGCGACGAACGCCAATACACCGACGATCTTCATTTCGGCCCGTGATGAGGACATCGATAAAATCATCGGACTGGAGATGGGTTCGGATGACTACATCGCCAAACCGTTCTTACCGCGCGAGCTCGTCATCCGGGTCAAAAAATTGATCGATCGGGTGTACGGGTCGAAATCGAACGAACATATCGAGTACGGGGAATACACGATTTATCCGGACAAACGACTGATCAAGCATGCTGCGGATGATATCGATTTGACGTCCAAAGAGTTCGATTTGTTATTGCTCTTCCTCGAGCATCCGGGCTCGGCGCTGTCGCGTGAGCAAATATTAGAAGGCGTTTGGGGTCGCGACTATTTCGGCTCAGACCGTGTCGTCGATGACTTGGTCCGACGCTTACGGAAGAAGTTGCACCGACTCGAACTTGAGACGCTGTATGGGATCGGTTATCGACTCGTTAAGCCATGAGACTTCACGATCTTAAGCCGAAACGGCTCATGTGGAAAATCTGGGTATTGATTTTGCTCATCATCGTCACCTTGGCGTTGATGATCTTGTTGACGGTCCGCTCCTCGATCACGCAGTTCATCGATGAACAAGTGTATGAGACGCTTCAAGATGTCGATTATTACCTCGGAAATACGAACGAGCTCGAAAATATTCCGAGCAACCCGATCGAGTACGATCGGCGTCAACAAGAATCACGTTCGGTCAATCAGCTTATCTTTTTGCCGAACGGACGCATCATTTACGGCTCGGCCCCGCTCGAGCTGACGAATCGGATGTATCAAGAGGCGCTCGAACAGACGAGTGAGGTCGCCAAATATCAGACGACGATCGATGGGGAAGACGTCTACTATACGATTCGTCAAAACGAATATGACGGTGCCCTCATCTACCAGGCGTCGTACGCCTGGGACGCTTATCGCCGTGAGCTCGTCTCGACATTGTTCTGGCGTATCTCGATTTTAATTGGTGTCATCAGCCTCCTATCACTCATCCCGGCCCTTTGGATGTCGAGAGAGTTGACGAAGCCGATCGTCGAGATGGAACGGGCCGTTGAGAAAATATCGAACCGCCAATGGGAGACGGTGTTACCACTCGCCAGGGAAGACGAGCTCGGGCAATTGGCGCGGTCGATCGACGCGATGCGCCAAGAACTGCAAGAGCAAGATTTGGCGCAACAGGCGCTCTTACAAAACATCTCTCACGATTTGAAGACGCCGATCATGGTCATTCGCGGCTATGCCCAGTCAATCGGGGACGGCATCTATCCGACTGGAGACTTGAAAGGGTCGGCCGAAGTCATTGATGAAGAAGCATCGCGTCTCGAGAAAAAAGTGGTCGACTTGTTATACGTCACCAAGTTGGAGTATTTCAAAGGGCAGGAGATGAAGCTTGATCCGATCAACCTCGATAAGTTGGTCGAATTGCTCATCGACCGCTTCAAGCTCCGTGGCAACCTCGAGTGGACGTTGACCGGACACGCGGGCGAGATGCTCGGTGACGGGGAACAGGTTCGGGTCGCGCTCGAAAACGTGCTCGACAATGCGATTCGTTACGCTGAGTCGACGATTCAGGTCGAACTCGAACGAACGGATGCAGGAATCGACATCGTCATTAAAAACGATGGCCCGTCGGTCGATGAAAACCTTGACCTGTTCCATCAATTCTCCCGTGGGAAACAAGGCAAGTTCGGTCTCGGCTTGTTTATCGTCCAACGCATCGTGACCCTCCATGGCGGGACCGTTACCTTGGGTAATACAAACGACGGAGTTGCTGTCCAATTCCACTTCCCCCACCTGAAAGACACACAAAAATTAAAAACGGATGACAGATTTTAAAAACCAGCCTGCGAACGGCTGGTTTTTTTAGTGGGAAATGTCGCCGAGCCATTTGCATACGTTTAAGGAACTTGTTATGAATAACGTGTAAGTCATATCATACGTTTTGGAGGAAGAACAGATGACACAGTTGACGAATGATACAAGAGCGTTGGTTCCGGTATTTAATGAGTACGGTGAGGCCGAGACACTCGTCTATCAGCCTGATGGCGTGCACCGTCTGAAAGGTTCGCCGATTCACTTGCTCGAATCGGCTTGTCTCTATTATGGATCGAGTATCCAAGGGCGAATCGAAGCGGCCCGTCACGTGCTTGGTCCTCATCGAAAAACCCCTGTCGTCATGGATTGGCACGCCGATGCCGTCTTTTTCCCGACGATCGCCAAAGAGAGTCCTGATTGTGCGTGGATCAATTTTCAACATGTCACGGGCATCAAAAAGTTTGGCAACGGGACCCGGATTCAATTTCTGACCGGGGAATCGATTCAAGTCCCTGTCTCCGATCATACGGTCCAACGGCAGAAGCAGCGGTCGATTGAATTATCGTATGCGTTCCAAAAACGTTTCCATAGTAGCACATTGCATCACGTTTAAGGATTGAAAACCGATTCAAACCCCTCTATGATAAAGAAGAATAGTTCATATGTGTATTTGCACATTATCCGAAAGCGAGGGGTCAATATGTTTTTTCAGAAAATGATTGAGCGAGGAAAATTGATGATTGTATTTTTACTCGTTGCAATCGTCGTAGGGGTACTCACGTTTTTCCAGCTCCCGAAACGTGAAATCCCAGAGACTAGCGTCAATATCATTCTCATTCAGACCCCATATCCAGGGGCGACCGCTGAGACGGTCGAACGGAACGTCACGAACATCCTTGAAACCGAGTTAAGAGGGCTTGAAGGGGTGGAGAACGTATCGTCGCTGTCGGCGTCGGAGTTCTCGAATATCACCGTCGAGTATGAAGACGGATTTGATCAAGGCGAGCTACAAGCGAACGTGAGGCAGGCGATCTCAGACGCGGCGCCTCGGTTACCTGACAACGCCTTAGCACCGACGGTCAACGATTCGATCGGTCAGCTTCCGGTCGCTTCCTATTTGTTGACGTCGAGCGACCGCGAGTCGCTTGAAGCGGTTCGAGAACAGGTCGAACGGCTAGAAGACCGTTTGTTACGAACAGATGGTGTGACCGGGTTCACGATCAAAGGGCTCCCGGAAACAGAATTCGTCGTCTCACTTGATTCCGAAGCGCTTGGGGAACGCCAACTCGCATTCCCAGACGTCTTGACGGCAATCAACGAAGAATATAAGACGACACCGCTCGGTCGCCAATCGACGGACGACGGTATTTATCAATTGGCGATCGATAACTTGACGAACGTCAATGACATGGATCAAGTCATCGTCGGTTCTGTCGACGGCGATCCCGTCCGCCTTGCCGATGTCGGTACGGTCGAAGAGACGACAAAAGCAGTCACCGACCTCGTCTCACTCGACGGCGAACCGGCAATCTCGCTCACGGTGACAATCGAGCCAGGTCAAGACATCCCGACGCTGCAACAACGCGTCGATGAAGTCGTCGCTTCTGAAGTGGGAGACTTAGACGGAGTCGAACTCGTTACTTATTACGATCAAGCGAAAGCGGTCGATGCGATCTTCTCGTCACTTACGAAAGAATTCATCATCGCCATGATCGCAGTTATCGTCGTCACGACGATTGGGTTGACGTTCACAGGGTCACTCATCGTCAGCTTGGCGATTCCGTTGTCCTTCTTGATCGCACTCATCCCGCTACGCTTCACGGGAGTCGATTTGAACCAAATCTCGATCATCGGGGCGATCATCGCGCTCGGTATTCTCGTCGATGACGCGATCGTCGTCAACGACAACATTTTGCGTCGCTACCGGAAAGGCGATACAGCCATGGTCGGTGCCGTTCGCGGAACGAAAGAAGTATGGGGATCGATCGTCACGTCGACGCTCGCCGTCGTCTTCGCGTTCTTACCGCTGACACTCTTGTCAGGCGCGAACGGGAACTTTATCCGAGCGTTACCGACAGTACTCGCCTTGTCGGTGCTCGCATCGATGGTCATCAGTTTGACGCTCGTGCCGATCGCACAGTATTGGTTGAACCGGAAGAAAGTGAAAGTGTCGAAGCGGGAGCCAGGATGGCTCGGCGGACCGCTCAACCGTCTCAGTAATTTTTATGCGGATCGGTTGCTCCCGGTCGTCGCCAAACGGCCGTGGACGTTCGGGTTGGTCGGATTTGTCATCACGACGGCACTATACGGGCTGATTCTGTTGACACCGTTCGAGTTCTTCCCGGCTGCGAACCGGCCAGAAGTCGTGACGAGCGTCACGTTCCCGGTTCAAACTGACTTAGAGGAAACAGAACGTCGCCTCCAACAGATCGAAGCCGAATTCCAACAGATTGACGGTGTTACCGAGACCGCCATTTTTGCTGGCGGTGGGCTTCCAAGCTTGTTCACCGGTGGACTCAATCAGTCGGGTGACAATGCAGGACAAGTCGTCGTCCGAGTCGACAACGAACAAATCGATGCGATTCAGTTGATTGATGAGTACACGTCGCAAATACGTGAAAACTATCCGGACGCTGAAATCTTCTTAGATACGCAGCAGCAGGGACCACCAACGTCTGCCCCGGTAGAATTCACAATGCGCGGTGAAACGATCGAAGAACTTGTCGCGGCACGCGATACGGTCAAGGCAGACCTCGAAGACATCGATGGCGCGCTCGTGCTCGATAACATTAAAGAACCGTTCCAGACACTCACGTACGAATTGAACCGCGAAGCGATGGCTGCCTCTGGAGTGACCGCGAAAGCAATTAGCGATCAGATCCGGTTAGTCACGGACGGCATCCCGATTGGTACGTTCGACGATGGTGTCGAACAACGCGATGTGAAAATCGTCGTCGATGCGGCCGCAAACCGCGAGGCGCTCGCCCTTGACGAGATTCTTATCCCGGTCGACACGGAAGCCGGTCCGCCGGTCGCACCGCTCAGTACGTTCGTCACCGAAACGACGACTGAACAGATCCAACAGATTCCGCGTGAGAACGGGGAGCGGATCGTCACGCTTCAAATCTATTCGACTGAAGGGATGGACGAAGATGCGTTCAAACAAGACGTTGAACAGATTCTCGATGACGCAAAATCAGACTTGACGAACGATGGCATCTCGTTCGAACAGTCGGGAGCGAGCGATACGCAAAATGAGTTCTTCGTTGAACTCGCGACGTTGTTCATCGTCGTCTTGTTCTTGATTTTCTTAATCATCGCATTCCAGTTCAATTCACTTTCATTACCGCTTCTCGTCTTGTTCACGATTTACTTGGCGATTGCCGGTGCGGTCGTCGGGCTGTTCATCACGCAGACGCCGTTTAGCTTCATGGCATCGATGGGGATGGTCTCACTTGCCGGAATCGTCGTTCGAAACGCGGTCGTCTTGTTCGAATTCATCGAGCAAGGGATTCGTAGTGGAATGTCGGTCACGACGGCGGTATACGAGGCGGGACGTGCTCGGATCCGTCCGATTCTCCTGACGGCGTTGACGGCGGTCGTCGCGTTACTGCCGGTCGCGTTCGGTGAAGACCCGCTCTTCAAACCGCTCGCCATCTGTATCGTGTCGGGAATTCTGTTCTCGACCGTACTGACACTCGTCCTTGTTCCGGCCTATTACTTGATCTTGGCGAAACGTCGCCATCGGGATAAACCGTTCACGGATTGATCAGCAAACGAATCGGCGCCCGGTCCAAATTAGGACCGGGCGCCTGTTTGTTTGTCTCGTCAAGACTGATGTTTTCGTCAGATGTTGTATGGGTATAATATGAAGAGATACTTCAGCATATTGGAGGGAATATAGATGAACGATTCATACACTTGGTTAAATCGTCGTAAGATTCGTCCGGCCTATAGCGCGACCGGTGCCCGCACATGGACGAGCGAACGTGTCGTCCGGCCGGATGCCGCTCGTGGAAAGACGGTAACAGACGTCAAGCGGGTTCGCCGGCCTTACACGGATGAACATGGAAACCGCCGCTATACGACAGGACGTGTCGTCGTGACGGACGCGGCCCGCAAAGCACGGGCGAACGGTCACGGTGAGACGGCCGTTCAACTCGAATTGTCGGTTCCGACACCGTACGAACGTGTCAAAAAGATGCTTCCGACGAAGAAAATCCTCGTGCCTGCGATGGCTGGGATCGCCGTCGCCGGAGGAATCGCCGGAGTGATTTACGCGCTTCGCAAGAAAAAACGAAACAAGAAACAATAAAAAAATCGCCCGCGGGCGATTTTTTTATTTGAGTCGATCGGCAAGGATCCGCTTGAGCTGTTTCTCGCCGAGTTTCTGCATCTCTGCTTCGTTCTCTTCATCGTAGGCATCATCTGTGAAACGCCCGACAAATTCGACTTTCCCGTTTCCAAGTTCACGGAACACGAGGTTTTTACGGTCGTGATAAAAGACGACACGATATTCCCGTCCGTTCTTTTGTGTATAGTTGAACACACCTTTGATGTGGTCCATGTTCTTTTCTTCGGGTAAAGCTTCTTCCTCATCCTCTTCAAGGACTTCGGCGAGGACTGCCGTAGGTTCTACTTCTTCCGTTTCCTCTTTAGCTGAAACGGCCTCTTTTTTCTCTTCTTCTGTCATGAAAACCGACCTCCTTTGCTTACTTTCCTATCATACCCGCTTTTTTAAATGATGACTACTCAAAATGGTGCGAGCAGACGCGGATGACGTTTGACGACGACATGATCAGACGTTGAAACAACTGTCGCTTGATCGCTTCCGGTGCCTCGACCGTCTTGAGCGCTTGTTCCATGCACCCGAGCCAATGACCGGCATGTGTTTCTGAGATCGGGTGATCGCGGTGGATCATCGCCAGGTTGCCGCCGCCGTGGCGTTCTGTATACAGTTTTGGTCCCCCGAGCAGTTGCGTCAGAAATTCGAACTGATGTTGTTTTACCCGGTCTTTGTCGTCTGGAAACAGTGGCAACAGTACGGGATCAGCGTAAACGAGTTCGTAAAAAGCGTCGACGAGCTGCTGGACGCCGCGTTCGCCTCCGAATTGTTCATATGCACTCATAGTATTCCCCCTCATACGTTCAGTCTAATCGATTTTCGAAGGAATGGGATACGAGAAGGCTGTGTTTTTTTCTTGCAAGGTAGCCGGCAGGTTTCCCTCTACAAACAGCAAGCGATACGTCATAATAAAAGAAAAAGGGAAGGGGTGTTCGCCTAAATGACGGTCACTTTTCATGTCGGACGGTCGGGTAGCGGTAAGAGCGAGCGGATGATCAATCAAGTCATTCAAGAGCTGAAGCGCGATCCGAGCGGCCCGACCATCTATATGCTTGTCCCAGACCAAATGTCGTTTGAAATGGAACGGAAGATGGCGATGACAGACGGTTTAAACGGATCGACGCGGATTCAAGTGCTGTCGATGCGCCGTCTCGCATTCTTGATCATGCGCGATCACGGTGTCGCGACCGAGCAGTTTTTAGACCAGACAGGGACCCATCTTTTGTTACGGCGTGTCGTCGAGATGAACGAGGAACGGCTGACGCTGTTCCGGCGCACGATGAACCAGTACGGGTTTTACGAAGAACTGAACGAGTTGATCACGATGTTGAAACGCGGCCTCGTCGAGCCGGAGCAGTTGCTTCGCCTGAGCGAGAAAGACCAACATCGGGCCTTGAAACTACAAGACCTGTCCATCCTCTATGAGGGCTTTTTGACGATGACGGCCGGCAAAACGCTTCACGCCGAAGACTACTTCAAAGTGATGTTGCAGTTGTTACCGGAAGTCGATTTAACAGGGACTCACTTTTATGTGGACGGGTTCAACGAGTTTTCGGAACAAGAGCTCGCGGTGCTCGTCGCTTTAGCCGAGCAGGCGCCGCTGGACGTCTTGTTGACTGTCGACCCGGACTCGCTCTATCGCCCGAACCCGTTGTTCGGACCGACACAGCGGACGCTGATGCGCTTTAAAGAGCTGCTCTCAGAACGTCAACTTTCATCGACGGATGAACTGTATCATGGGGTGCATCGCTTTAAACATCCGAGTCTCGCTTATCTCGAGGCGACGTTCGGTCAAGTGACGGCAGCGCCGTATACGCGGCCGGATAACCAAGTCGCCTTGAATGCGGCCGTCGACCGGACCGTGGAAGTGGCGGCCGCTGTACGCGAGGTCACACGACTCGTCCGCGAAGACGGTTACCGCTTCCGAGACATCGTGTTCATCTCAAGGTCACTTGAAGAATATGGAGATTTGGCGTCACAAGCGCTTCAAAAAATGAACTTGCCGTTCTTCCTGGATGAACGGCAGCCGATGCTTGATCATCCGGTCGTCGAGTTGTTGAAGGCGACGATCGAAGTCGCGCTCCGCGGCTACCGGGAAGAAGCTTTATTCCGCGCGTTGAAGACTGAGCTGATCTTGCTCGACCGAGAACATCGGCGTACGTCTGTCGATCGGCTCGAGGCGTTCGTGATTGAGCGGGGCATCAAACATTATCACTGGCATGACGAGTGGCAATTAAAACGCCGGGCCGAAGATGAGGCCAAGTTGACGGGGGAAGAACTCGATATAGAGACGGCACTCAACACCTATCGTCAAACCGTCATCGAAACGTTCGATCCACTCCTCGCCGACTTGAAAGCGGCCAAGACGATGCAGGCTTACACGCACGCTATTTACGCTTTTCTAGAACGAATCGACGTCTCGTCATGCCTTGCCCATTGGCGCGAAGAAGCGCTTGAGGCATCACGCCTGATTGAAGCAAGAGAACATACACAAGTATGGGACGCCGTCCTCCATCTTCTCGAGCAACTCGAGGCGGCTGCGCCGGAAGAGACGCTCTCGACGGAACTGTTCCTGCAAATGATGGACACCGGCCTCGATAGCCTCCGCTATGCACTCGTCCCGCCGTCACTCGATCAATTGACGGTGACCGATTACGTGCGGGGGCGTTTGATTGATAAAAAAATCGTCTTTTTACTCGGTGCCAACGAAGATCAAATCCCACTCGTCGCGACGCAATCGAAACTGTTGACGGACCACGATATGGACTTCATGCATGAGAACGGTGTCCGGGCGGGGAAAGCGACCGAGCACTTGTTCGACGATGAGACGTACTACTTGTATAAAGCATTGACGGCGCCAAGTGACCGGTTGTACGTCAGTTACGCGCTCGTCGACCGGAGCGGGAAAGCGATTCAACCGGCGAGTTTCATCGCTGACGTCAAGGCGAGACTCGGTAACGGCAAGGCCGTCAAGACCCACTTCGCAGAAGCGGGAGAGCATCGCCCGACAGATCAGCTCGCCTTCATCACGAACGTGAATCAGACAGCGGCCGTGACGGCGCTCGAGTTGCAGCGGCTCAGTCGTCACTACCCGATTCAAGAGACGTGGTTCACGGTGTACAACGAACTGTTGAAGCACCCGGAAGGACGCGAGCGAATCCGACTGTTGACGAGCGCGCTGTTTTATCAAAACGTTCCCGAGCCGTTACCGGATTCGGTCGCGAAGTCCCTTTATACGAACTCGATTCGGGCGAGTGTGTCCCGCCTCGAGACGTTCCAAGCCTGCCCGTTCCGTCATTTTGCGAACTACGGCTTGCGTCTGAAAGAACGGCGGCTCTATCGGCTCGAGGCACCGGACATCGGTAACTTGTACCATCGGACGATCGAGCATATGTCTCAAACCGTCAAGATGGACGGGAAAGAATGGCGTGACGTGTCGCCCGACCAATGCGCCTCACTCGCGGAGTTGGCTGTCGAACTCGTCACACCGGAGATTCAAAATGCGATTTTGATGAGTTCGAACCGCTACGGTTACTTGAAGAAAAAGCTGACGGACGTCGTCAGTAAGACGGCCGAAGTATTGATCGAGCAGTCGAAACGTGACGGGTTCGATCCCGTCGCGTTCGAACTCGCGTTCGGGAGCGGCAACTTCCCGCCGGTGTCGTTCACGCTCAGCAACGGGGCGACGTGTGAACTTGTCGGCCGGATCGATCGGGTCGATACGGCACAAGTGCATGATCAGCTGTACGTCCGCATCGTCGATTACAAGTCGAGCAAACGGGAGATCGACTTCGCTGAGATTTATTATGGTTTGGCGATGCAGATGCTCATCTATTTGAAAGTGTTGATCGAGCAGGCAGATGCTTGGGCGAAAGGTTCCGTGGCACCTGCAGCCGCGCTTTATTTCCACGTCCACCGACCGCTCGTCACGCCGGCCGAGACAGATGCCGAAACCGAGCGGAAAGTGCTCGAGTCGTATCAGATGCAAGGGTTGCTCGTCGACGATCCAGCCATCCTTGAGGTGATGGACAAGACGGCGAGAGGGGATCAGAAAAAGTCGATCGTCATTCCGGTCAAATATAAGAAAGACGGGACGCTCGATGCGAACACGACGAAAAAAGTCGTCTCACCTCCTCAGCTCGAGCAGTTGATGGACCATGCGCTCGACCTTGCCGAGACGAGTGTGGAGGCGATGTATGATGGGAAAATCGGTGTCGAGCCTTATGAATATAAAGAGCGGCGTCCGTGCCAGACGTGTCCGTATCAAAGTGTCTGTCATTTTGACGAGGCGCTCGCCAACGAGCCCCGTCAGCTGAAAAAGTTAGATAAAGAAGAAGTTTTGTTTAAATTAGGAGGTGACGCCGATGAAGTGGACGAGTGATCAACAAGCAGCCATCGACGCACGGGGGTCTCATGTACTCGTCTCGGCGGCAGCCGGTTCAGGGAAGACGGCCGTGCTCGTCGAACGGCTCGCCAGCCGTTTGCTCGATGAAGCGGACGAGTTGACGGCGGACCGTATGCTCGTCGTGACGTTCACGAACGCCGCAGCGGCCGAGATGAAACGACGGATCGCCAAAGCGCTCGATCAGGCGCTGCGGGAACATCCGGAAAACGACTATATACGAAAACAACGGCAAATGCTGAACCGGGCGCTCATCACGACGATTCATTCATTCTGTTTAGAAGTCATTCGTGAGAATTACTACTTGCTCGACCTCGATCCGGCCTTCAAGATCGCCGAGGAGCGGGACTTGGTGCTCTTGCAAGACGATGTGCTCGAAGACGTGCTCGAGGCAGAGTATGGCAAACAAGACAATGCCTTCTTCGCGCTCGTCGATGCCTATACGTCTGACCGTGGTGACAGTGAAATCGAAGAGCTGATCCTAGGTTTGTATCAATACGCGCGAACCCTTCCGGATCCGGAAGCGTATTTAGATGATCTGGTCTCCCTTTATCAGTTTGAAGGCGACCCTGACGAGGAACGGTTGCTCGTCGAGTTCGGGCAGTTGCTCTGGGTCGATATTGAAAAGGCACTTCGTCAACTCCGGCGTGTAGCGATCGAACTCCGGCTTGCCGGTTACGAGGCGCAATCGGAAAATGTGTCCAAAGCGATTTTCCCGTTCCAAAACATCGACGAAGACACGCTCAAATGGAGCGAACTCGAGACGGCGTCCCGAGCGGTTAAATTCGGGACGATGAAATCGGTCCAGAAAAAAGACGAGCATCACATCTATCACACGGTGTTGAAGCCGGCCTATGACCAAGCGAAAAAACGGCTTGTCGATGCGGTCGGTCAAGCGAGTGTCAGCGGAGCTGATCATTTAGACGTCTTGCTGTCACAGCGCCCGCTCGTCGAGACGCTCGTACGCACCGTCCGAACGTTCGGGGCCGCTTACGAGCAAGCCAAGCGGGACCGCGCCTTCGTCGACTTCAGTGATCTCGAGCATTACGCGCTCGCCATACTACGGGACGGGGACGCCCCGTCCTCGGTCGCGTCGCTCTACAAACAGCGATTCGCCGAAGTGTTGGTCGATGAGTATCAAGATACGAACGAGATCCAAGAGACGATCATCGGCCTCGTCAGCAATGAGAGTGAACAGCTCGGCAACTTGTTCATGGTCGGGGACATCAAGCAATCGATCTACCGGTTCCGGCACGCCGAGCCGAGATTGTTCATCGAGAAAGCGACGCGGTTCAAACAAGCCGGGTCGGGGCAACGGATCGACTTGTCTCAAAACTTTAGAAGTCGCTCCGAAGTGCTGCACGGAATCAATGACCTATTCATTCAGTTGATGGACGAAGAAGTGAGTGAGATCGAGTACGACGAGGCGGCACGTCTCGTACCGGGTCGGGCGTATGAAGAGCTCGAGGCAAGTCCTGAACTTTTGATCGTCAACGGAGAAAGCCGGGACTTGTCGAAACAGGAGCTTGAAGGCCGTGCCATCGCCACACGTATATTAGAGCTCGTCTCTGGGGATGAGCCGTTCAAAGTGACGGACGAGGCGACCGGATTGCTTCGTTCCTGTGAGTACCGGGACATCGTCATCTTGGTCCGTTCGAAAAAAGAGCGGGTCGAGCAGCTGATGGATATTTTGACACAGTATAATATCCCGGCTTATACCGATTCGGACGGCGGCTATTTCCAAGCGACGGAAATTCGAATGATGTTGTCGCTCTTGAAGTTGATCGACAACCCGCTCCAAGACATCCCGCTCGCCGGGGCGCTCCGGTCACCGATGTTTGGTTTCACCGATCAAGAGCTGGCCAAGATTCGCTTAGAGTCGGAAGCGTCGTTTTTCGATGCACTCAAGGCGAAAGCAGACGATGACGACGAGCTTGGATTGAAATGTGGAGACGTGCTCGATCAGTTGTCGGAATGGCGTACGTTCGCCCGCAACCACAGCTTGTCGGAGTTGATTCAGCAAGTGTTCAACGACACCGGGTTTTATGATTTTGCCGGCGGACTGCCGGGCGGGAAAGGGCGTCAAGAGAACTTGAAGGCGCTCTATGACCGGGCCCTCTCCTATGAACGGAGCGGCTACCGTGGGTTGTATCGCTTCTTGCGGGTCATGGACCGTCTCCAAGATAACGGCGAAGATCTATCGGAAGCACGTTCACTCGGAGAAGAAGAGAACGTCGTCCGCATCATGACGGTCCATAAATCGAAGGGGCTCGAGTTTCCGGTGACGATCGTCGCCCAACTCGGCAAACAGTTCAATAAACGTGATCAAATGCAACGTGTCATCTTCCATAAACGATACGGCATCTCCCTCGATGCGATCGATGTCGTCACACGGACGAGAACCGAGACGTTCGTGAAAGAGATGATCCGTCGGGATCTCGATGCGACGATGAAAGCCGAAGAGATGCGCGTCTTGTACGTCGCGCTGACCCGGGCGAAAGAGAAATTGATCTTAGTCGGTACGGTCGCAGAACCGGTTAAACAGATCAACCAATGGCTGCAGGTCGAAGCGACGGGTGAGACGTTATCCGCTGACGCACGACGCGAGGCGAAGACGTATCTGGACTGGGTCGCGCCGGCGCTCCTCAAACTAGAAGGCGCCGTACCGTTCATCGAGGAGATGGGCTTACCGGTCTTTTCGCCGATACGGGAAGCGACGAACTGGACGTATCGCATCATCGGACAAGACGATTTGGCGGAAGTGGCCACACTCCAAGCGATGATGGCCCAGCTTCATCATGTGCAACAGTTCGAGGCGATTGATTTTCCGGTCAAAGACGAAGAAGCGACGATTCAAGTCGTCAATCGAGCCTTTTCGTACAGTTATCCGGCCCAAGCCGCGACCGAGACGGCAGCGAAACAGACCGTGACGGAATTGAAACGAGCGATGCAACTCGAGCAAGCGGCGTTCGAAGACACGTTCCGCCCGAGCGATATCCCGTATCGGGAGCCGAAATGGAAGCAGACGAAGCAGACAGGTGCCGAGCGCGGGACGACGCTCCATCTCATTTTCCAATTGTTTGAGCCGACTGAACCGCTCGACATACAAATCGACCGATGGGAAAATAATGGGATGCTCGGTCCGATCGAGGCGGAGACGGCACGGCTGGCGCTGCCTGAAATCGAGTCGTTCTTCAACTCGGAGATCGGTCGGGCGCTGTCTGAAGCGCTACAAGCCGGACGAGGATGGCGCGAGCTGCCGTTCACGTATACGGTGCCCGCGGAGCGAGTGAATCCGACGGCGACGTTCACGGACGAGCACGTGTTGATTCAAGGGATCATCGATTGCCTGTTCTTCGATGGTGAGACGTACGTCCTACTCGACTATAAATCGGACTCGGTCTTGTTCACGAGTGCATCGCGAGAAGAGGCAAGACAGTTGCTTCGTGACCGCTACACTGTTCAGCTGTCGCTCTATCGCGAAGCGATCGAGTCGATTTGGAATATCCAAGTCGGGACGACGGTCATTTATTCTTTGGAATTGCAGGAAACTGTTGTACTATAATGTAGACGATATGATTGTAAAGGTGTACGGTTATAAACCGTGCATCTTTTATTTTTGTGATTACAAAATAGATTAGGTAAAATAATGAAATGAGATAATAATGGAGGAAACGTCATGGTGAAAATTCTACTAGCAGAAGATGAAGAAGTATTGCGCATGCTCGTATTAGATACGTTAGAAGACGAAGGATATGACATTGATGAAGCGCCAGACGGTCTTGAAGCCTATCGGCTGATCGAACAGAACGAGTACGACCTCGTGATTGTCGACCATATGATGCCAGGAATGACAGGTCTTGAAGTCATTGAGAAAGTGAGGAAGTTGCCGGGACGTCAACATACGAAAGTGATGATGTTGACGGCGAAGAGCCAACAATCTGACCGTGATTGCGCGAATGAGATTGGGGTCGATTATTTCATTTCGAAGCCGTTTAGTCCGCTTGAACTTGTGAAGATCATAGGAGGCATCGTTAAGTGAATAAATGGTTTAAACAAAAACTCGGACGTGACATCACGACCGTCCTGTATTCGTTCCTCGCGCTCGCGCTCGTCGGATCGATGATCATGTACGTGCAGATGGAAACCCGGGTCAGAGAGAACGAAGCCCGTCTCCAACAAGTCGATGAACGAATCAACCGATTGAATACGTTTTGGGACGAATGGCAGAGCGCGCAGTATGACTCACGAGGCTACTTGCTGTTTGGTGATGTGGAAGCGCTCGAGCGAGCCCAAAGTAAAGAAAATGAGTTCCAACAAGAAATCAACTGGTTCAAGGCCGCTGTCGAATCAAAACAAGGTGAGATTTTCGCAGCCGATTTACAAGCCTTTCACGATTTTTACTTCAATGTGATCATGCCGGTCACGGCGGAATATGGTCAACTGCGAGCGTCCGGGGAAATCACCGAGAGCACGATTGATCCTGAAACCATATTGACGTTGCCGACAGCCGAACGATTGATTGAGCAAGGCGTCGTACCGTACGATCCGGAACGCGGTATCGATACGCTCGCTCCGATCCAACAGATCGAATCGTCACTCATGGACTACAAGGCGTTGATGAACAGTGAGAAAAACAGAGTGTACGCCGACTGGAAAGTGAACAATGATGTTTTACAGTTCTTATGGATTGCGAGTATCTTCTCGTTCGCGGCGTTGATTTTACTATTCGTCCAACCGTTCTTGCGTCGTCAAACCCGTCTGATCTCTCGCCTGTCGGTCGCATCTGACCGCTTACTGAAAGGTGAGATCGTCGACTTGAGCGATCAAATGGAGCGCGAAGACGAGATCGGGACGATGTCCCGTTCGTTCAACAAGATGGCGGAGACGCTCCGTGAAAATGAACGTCACTTGATTGAGAAGAACCATGAGTTGCAGGCACAACAAGAAGAATTGATCGCCCAGCAAGAAGAGCTGCAAGCGCAGCAACAAGAGCTTGAAGAGATCTTGGAACAGACGCAACAGAACGAACAGCACTTGGCGTACCGAAACGAATTGACCGAGACGCTCGCGGCTCGCGATTCGTTGACGGCTTACCCGGAAATCATCGAGAAACTTGTCGCCATCACCGACTCAGAAGTCGGGGCGCTCGTCTTCCTCGATGCGACAGGCTCGTTCTCTATCACGAGCCACGGGCTGAACGAGACGTTGTCGCGTAAATTGCTCGATAGCGAGAACTCCGTGTTGACGCGGGCGATGACGTTGCGGACGACAGTCCATTCGTCGAAACAAGTCGCAAGCGACCATCCGCTGCCGTATCCGTACTACATGTACGAGACGGCCGTACCGGTCCACGACCCGACGGATGATTCAATCATCGCCTTCATCTATCTCGTCCGTTACAAAGACCGCTTCACGCAGACGCAAATGGGCGATATCATGTCGTTCGCACGTCAGCTGTCATTGTCGTTGCTTCGGATGCGTCTATTTGAAGAGATGACCCGTGAAAAAGGCAAGACCGAACGGATTCTCGATTCAATCCGTGAAGCTGTCATTTACGTCGAACATTCGACCGATGACGTGTTCGTCAACCGACCGCTTTACGAGATGTTCCCAGAGCTCGATGCGATCACATCGCGTCAGCTCGCAGAACTGTCTTGGAACGAGTGGCGGGAGACGATCGCGACGACGGTCGACCAAGACGATGACTTCATGACGTATACAGACCGTCTGTTCACAGACGACTTCCCGCACGACAGTGTCAGCTTCTCGATCCGTAAAGGGGAGATGAACTTACAGATGTATGCCGAGCGGATCGTCGTCGGCGGATTGTCGAAAGGGACGCTGCTCGTCTTCCGTGATATTACGAGTGAGACCGAGGCTGAGCGCTTGAAGAGCGAGTTCATCTCGACGATCTCGCATGAGTTGCGGACACCGTTGTCTTCGATTTATGGGTTCACCGAGCTCATGGTCAAGAAACAGTTGCCGAACGAGAAACAGGCGAAATATTTGCAGACAATCCACGCTGAGACGGAGCGGTTGACGCATCTCGTCAACGACTTCCTCGACGTACAGCGCATGGAATCAGGTAGCCAAATGTATGACCGGGAACAGCTCGATATCGAGCCGGTCATCCATGACATGATGACGTTCTACGAAGCGTCGTCATTGAAACACCAGTTCGAGCTTGTCACGGTCGACGACCGACCGTACGAACTGTTCGCAGACTGTCAGAAGTTCAAACAGCTGATGAGCAACTTGCTCTCGAACGCCGTGAAGTACTCACCGCGTGGCGGGAAGATCACGGTCGAGCTCGCCCATCACGACCAATCGATCTCGATTAAAGTGAAGGATCAAGGGATCGGCATTCCGAGCGACGCCCTCGATCGTCTGTTCGATAAGTTCTATCGGGTCGACAACTCAGATAGTCGTGAAATCGGCGGCACGGGACTGGGTCTCCCGATCTGCCAAGAAATCGTGCGCGGTCACGCCGGTCAGATCCATGTCGAGTCCGTCCAACATAAAGGCTCGACGTTCACCGTTGTGATTCCGAGCTTCGAACACGCTATTCGGGAAGAAGAACAAACGACGGCTTGATCAAAACAAGAGGAGGAGACGTGCCGTTCAATCGTGACCGGCACGTCTTTTTTTGTGGTGTAAATGCGGGCTTGACCGAAAAGTGGCTTGTTCGTGTACAATAGTAGTTGTACATAATCAAAAGGGGGATTTTTGAATGCCATTGACAGCATTTCTACACACGCACGTGACGAGTTGGATTTTACTACTCGTCTTGTTCGCTGTCGCCTATATCGGCTACAAGAACGGAAATAAGAGCGGCAAGATCGCGCATATGGCGTTTCGCCTCATGTTGCTCATCGCGTTCGGTACAGGACTTTATTTGTACTTGCAACTGAACGGAGGCGGCATGTTCTACCACGTGAAAATCACAATCGGATTACTCGCACTCATCTTCGGTGAGATGACGCTCATTCGTTTGAAAAAAAGAAAACCATCGGGCGCTATGTTTGGCGGCTTCGTGGCACTGTCACTCGTGACGATCTTTATCGGTTACGCGTTGCCGTACGGTCAGTCGTTCTTCAGCAACTTTATTTGAGTCACATCCCACTTCACACATCGGAGTGGGATTTTTTTGTTTGTCCGCAAATTATTAGGGGAAAATAAAAAAATCAGGAATAACGATGATGAGGTGAAACGATGGATCAACAAACGAATGAATGGTCGCGTGTATTACATGCGCGTAGATGGATGAAGCAAACTGAATCGTTCTTGCCGTTATGGCACGGCTACATCGGCTACAAATACGGATTGTTCGATGCGCTTCAAGGCGGGGCGAGCTTCGCTGAAATGACGCTGCGCTTGAAGCAGCCGCTCACGAAACTCGCACTCGAGCGTTGGTTAGAAGTCGGGGTCGCCGTGCGCCACTTGAAGAAGAAAGGATGGCGCTATTTTCCAACGCGTAGCTTGAGGTATCAGCTCTCGCTCAAAGACGAACGCAGCATCGGATTCATGCTTCAAGAGATGATGGAACTTCATATCCCGGCACTCATCGCCTACCCAGACTTTTTAGAGTCCGGCAAACAGAAGACGTTCGACGGTGCGACACACGGGAAAGTCGTCGCTCAAACGTCGACGCTCGTCGAAACGGTCGCTTTTCCGGTCGTCCAACAGCTGCTCCGCCAAGCGGACGTCAAGACGATGCTTGATATCGGATGCGGCCACGGGGGCTATTTGCGGAAACTCCACGGTCTTGAGCCGGATTGGAAGTTGACCGGGATCGACCTCGAACAAAAAGTGATCGAAGAGGCACGTGAGCAAGATGAGACGGGTGAGATTCGTTACGAAGTGGCCGATTTCATGGAATGGGATCACGACGAGCGGTTCGATGTCGTCATGATGAACAATATGCTTTACTATTTCTCGCCCGAGCAGCGGATTGGACTGTTAGAGCGGATGCTCAGCAATCTTGATACGGCAGGTGTCGCCGTCCTCGTCACACCGCTCGCGGAGTCACCGCTAGGCGCCCGCTTCGCTTCGGCGTTCAACGCGTTTATGACGCTCCACGATAACCTCCATCCGCTCCCGACGACTCGTCAGTTGCGCCGGCAATTGGAACAGGTCGGCTTCGAGAAAGTACGTTTCGTCCCGTTTATTCCGGAAGGATCTTGGTATATCGTCATCGCCGAACGTGGAGATTGAAACGTCTAGCGTACAGCGAACCGATTCAGATTTGAACTTGTGTTCAGTCATTTCTATAATAGAATAGAAGTATAAGAGACTTTTCACATAGGGAGTTGTTCAACGTGTCGGAAAAAAGAGTCGCAGTGATCGGTGCCGGGCCAGGTGGGCTTGCTGCCGCAATGATCTTGTCGAGCCGTGGTGTGGATGTAACTGTATTTGAAAAACAACCGTTTGTCGGTGGACGGACGTCACGTCTGCAAGTCGGGGAGTTCGCGTTCGATCGTGGCCCGACTTTTTTGAATATGCCGTATATTCTTGAAGAGATGTTCGAGGAGACGGGACGGGATTTGGCTGATTATGTCGATATGAAGCGATTAGAACCGATGTACGATCTTTACTTTGATCGCGGACAAAGCGTGCTATCGATGACGACCGACCGCGACCAGATGCGTCAATCGATTGAAGAGATGTTCCCCGGCAACGGCGAAGGATACGACCGATTCATGGCAGACCAGGCGGTCAAACTATCGAAGCTCATGCCGGTGCTCCAGACCGCCCATGATAAGCTGACGGATTACGTGTCGACACGCGTCTTGAAGGCGTTGCCGTTCCTCTCGATCGGAAAATCGCTATACGACGTGCTGTCTGAATACTTTACGAGTGAAGAACTCAAATACTCGTTCACGTTCCAAGCGAAGTACCTCGGGATGTCGGCTTGGGACTGTCCGGGTGGGTTCTCGATCTTGTCGTATATGGAACATGCTTACGGCGTCCATCATCCGATCGGCGGGGTGAACCAACTCTGTTCGGCGATGGCCCGTGTCATCGAGGAGGAAGGCGGGACGATCCGGTTAGGTGAAGCAGTCGACCGTCTATTGCTCGACGGGAAACGTGTCAACGGACTCGTGGCGAACAACGTCCATTACGCGTTTGACGAAGTCATCGTCGGGGCGGATTTTGCCCATGCGATGACGACGCTCGTACCGAGCGATACGCTAACGCGCTGGAGTCCGAAACAGTTGAAGAAGAAGCGCTATTCTTGCTCGACGTTCATGCTCTACCTCGGACTTGATCGCGTCTACGATGAGGTCGGCCACCATTCGATTCACTTTGCGGATGATTATGAGCGCAACGTCAAAGAAATGACGCAAGACTTGAAGCTGAGCGAGGATTTCTCGTTCTACGTTCAAAACGCGTCACGGATCGACCCGACGCTCGCGCCAGCCGGCAAGTCGTCGCTCTACGTGCTCGTACCGGTGCCGAACAATCTGTCAAACCTTCCTTGGGACACGCTCGAGGAAAAGATGACCGAACTCGTCTTGGACGCACTCGAGACACGTTCGCCTTACCGGAACGTCCGCGACCATATCGAAGTGATGCAGGCGCTCACCCCGAACGATTGGGAAGCGTTTGGGGTCTATGAAGGGGCAACGTTCAACCTTGGACATAACTTGTCGCAAATGATGTACTTCCGTCCGCACAATCAGTTCGAAGAGCTCGACCATGTCTGGCTCGTCGGCGGTGGGACGCATCCAGGCAGCGGACTGCCGACGATTTTTGAATCGGCACGAATCACGGCCAACTTGCTTCGGGACCGGGCGGGTGTCGGACGATGAACATCAGTTTCGTTGGTGCCGGTATCGGGTCGCTTTACGCCGCCTTGCTATGGACTCATAAGCATCCATCGACCCAAGTGACGATTTATGAGAAAGAGGACCGGGTCGGTGGGCGGCTCAACTATGTCGAGTTCGAGAACGGTGCTCGCATCGATGAAGGACCGACAATCGTCTTGTTGCCGAGCAAGCTGAAGAGCCAACTGCAAGAAGCTGGGTTTCCCGAACAGGAACTCGAACTGCTCGAAGTCGATCCGCTCTATCGCCTCCGTTACGAAGATGGGACGACGTTTCACAAATATCACGACATCGATCGTCAAGCCGAAGAGATTGAACGATTTTTCGGCGAAGGTGAATCGTTCCGTCGTTACATGGGACAAAAGCGCGAGGAATACAAAATCGGTTTTGACACGTTTTTAAACCGTGGCTATAAAGGCAAGACCGACTTGTTCGAGCCGAGACTGCTCATGTTGCTCATGCGCCTGAAAGCGTATGAATCGGCTCATGAGAACATGAAGCGGTTCTTTAAAGATGAGCGGCTCCGGGTCGCCTATAGTCTGCAGACGCTCTACATCGGCGGCAACCCTTATGAGACGCCGTCCCTGTACGGCTTGATCCCATATCGCGAGCAAGAAGAAGGAATCTGGTACGTACGAGGAGGATATTTCTCGCTTGCGACGAAGTTAGAACAAGAGCTGAAGAAGCGGGGCGTCACGTTCAAGCTGAACACGCCGGTAGAACGCGTCCGCGTCCAAGACGGCCGTGCCAACGCCGTCTTCGTCGATGGCGTCCCTCATCCGTATGATGCGGTCGTCGTCAATGGAGACTTCCCGCTCATGGAACGTCTGATTGATGGAATCAAGCCGAAAGCGTACGAACCGTCGAGCGGCACGCTGCTCCTCTATTTCACGGTGGACGGCGAGATCGAACTCCCGGTGCATCAGTTCGATTTGCCGAACGATTTTGCCGGGTCGATGCGCACGATCTTTGAAGATGGTAAACTGAGCAAGTATCCTGCGATGTATACGTTCAATCCGTCGCTCATCGATTCGACGCTCGCACCAGTTGGGACGAGTGTGCTTTATGTCCTTGTGCCGGTACCGCGCAAGTTAGAGCGACAAGATTTTGAACAGAGCGGGGCAATTGAACGTCTCGTGTCCCGGATCGAAGGGATGGTCCCTAAATTTAGAGACCGTGTCATCGAGATGAAAGTCCGGACACCGATGGACGCGGAACGGTTCGGGTTGTTCGAAGGCGGGAGTTTTGGGATTGCCCCGAAACTTTCACAGTCGGCAGCATTCAAGCCGCAAGCCCGTCCATACGCCCAAATCGAGCGGCTCTATGCCGTCGGTGCCTCCGTACATCCATGCGGTGGTGTCCCGATCGTGATGATCGGCTCACAGTTGTTAGTGAAAAGAATGGAAGAAGAAATGGGGGCATTGTACCATGACGAGGCAAGAAGCGTATCGTCAATGTGAAGAAGTGATGAAGAAAGGCTCACTCACGTTTTATCGGGCCTTCTCCCTGCTTTCAAAACCGGACCGCCAGGCTGTCGCCGCGGTCTATACGTTTTGCCGGACGTTAGACGATGCGGTCGACGAGTCAGCGTATCCTGAGGAAAGTTTGACCGCATTTCTGGCGGAGTTCGACCGCTTTTTAGCCGGCAACGACCCAGACGGCGCTCTTTGGATTGCTTTACGCGACGTTTGGCAGCGCTATGACATGGACGTCGAACCGTTCTTCGAGTTAGCGGAAGGCATGAAGTGGGATTTACATAAGACACGTTACACGACACTTGAAGAGACGGAGCAGTACGGCTATTATGCGGCCAGCACGGTCGGTTTGATGTTGTTACCAATCCTTGTCCCGGACGCGAACATGGAAGCGCGGCAACAACTGAAGCAAGGCGCGATCGACCTCGGCATCGCTATGCAGTTGACGAACATCCTTCGCGACGTCGGTGAGGACTTGGACCGGGACCGGATTTATGTACCGCGTACGCTCTTAGCGCAGCACGCGATGTCAGAGACCGATCTGTTTGAACGGAAAGTGACACCTCAGTTCGTTGAAGTGTGGGAGACGATGGCCAACCGGGCGGAAATGCTATACCGCAGTGCCCGTGAGACGCATCACTTGTATCCGGCGACGAGTCGAAAGCCGGTCCAAGCCGCGGCGCTCCTCTACGAAGGTATATTAGATGCGGCCCGAAGTAACGACCATGATGTCTTTACGAAGCGCGCTTACGTATCGACACTTCAAAAAGGAAAGCTGTTAGCGAGACTTTGAAAAAGACCCGATTGCGAGAGTGAACTGCTCCCCGTCAAGTAGACAGGGTAAATAATGAAAACCAGCCTAGGCGGCTTGAGCCCTGTATTCGACAGGGCTCAAGCCGTTTAGTCGTTTCTGGAGACGATCATGGTTGTAGAACGATATGTAGGCCTCGATGGCCGACGTGAGTTCGCTATAGGCCTGGAACTCACGCAGGTAGTACATCTCGACTTTCAGGGTACCCCAAAAACCCTCGATCGGGGCGTTGTCGAGACAACGTCCGACGCGAGACATGCTGTGGGTCAGTTTTGCGTCTTCCACCATGCGTTTGAACCCTCTCGATGTATATTGAAACCCTCGGTCGCTATGGATCATCGGACCCGCTCCTGTACGGAGCCCCGCGATCGCTGGGATCATCGTCTGGAAGACGAGCCCATTGTTGTTGGATTTCCCGATGCGATAGGCGACGATCGAGCCGTCATAGAGGTCGATGATCGCGCTCAGATACGCCCTCCTCCCGGCGCCATATTTGAACTCGGTGACGTCGGTGCACCATTTCTCGTCCGGTCGGGACGCGCTGAATTCTCGGTTCATCAGGTTCTCGGCCACATGCTGCGGTGAAGACTTTTTGTACCGTTTTCGCTTCTGGCGGATGACCGAACGGATCTCGTGGATGCGCATGAGACGATAGACCCGCTTCTCGTTGTATGCCGGTAGGCCATGCTGGCGTCGTCTCCGATTGACCGTCATGGTGATCCGTCGATACCCGTAGGTCCCGTTCACCTGGTCGTAGAGGAGACGGATGTCCTCCAGTAGACTCAAGTTCTCTTCCTCGCGTACCGAGACGGTACGTTTTAACCATTTATAATAGGCGGCCCGTGAGACCTGCGCGATCTCGCATAAGAGCACGACCGGGAACGTGTCGCTTATCGACATTTCCTTGATGGCCGTGTAACGCAATTGTAGCCGGATCTGGCTGATCAACCTCTCCTCTCGATCTCCTCTAACTTTTTTAGGAACAGGTTCTCGGCCCGAAGGCGCTCGTTCTCCCGCTCGATCTGTTGGATGCGACGTTCAAGCTTCTCCTCGTTGGTCAGTTCCTCTTCTTGCTTTGTCCGTCCGCGCCGGTCCTCGAGCCCGTGCACGCCGTCGGCGTCATATTTTTTCGTCCAGCCATAGACCTGCTGGTACGACACGGCGAATATCTCGGCCGTCCGTTGATAGTTCCGTCCGTTGTCCAGGCAATACCTGACGATCTCCATGCGTTCCTCGAATGTTGTCTTTCTCCCTTTGGCCATAGCTCGATCCATCCCTTTTCTCGAATCTGTTAACTCGCTATGACCAGTATACTTCTTGATCCACCGATATAGAACCGACCAACTACTAATATGATATTTGGAGAGAACCTCCATTTTGGTGAACCCATCGAGATAGTCACGTACGGCCGCGATCTTCTGTTCCTTGGTGTAATGTTTCCATGTCTTCGACTCCTTCAACGCATCGATCCCACCGGTATCGAATTTCACTTTCCACAACTGAAGGGTATCCATAGAGACGTCATGAGCCTCCTCGATTTCCTTCCAGGTGCATGTTCCTTCTTCCAGCATACGTAGTGCACTCAGTTTTTGTTCAATCGAATGCCGACTTCTCGCCATAAAAAAACACTCCCCAATAGATAAACAGATTTGTTATTTCATCTGTCTACCTATTGGGGAGCATATCAGAGCAATCGGGTCTTTTGCTGAACAGACTCGAGCCTGTAGACACCGTCTGCAGGCTTTTAGGATACAAAAAACCACTTTTGGCGGGGGACCAAAAGTGGCGTAAGCGTTATGTGATCCGTTCATCGGGGAAACGAACGAATCGGACGTGATGAACCCTAAAGATGTGCCTCGTTTCATGGGGAATGAAACGATGGGGCATCTTCGCTGAAGTAGGATGCTTGATGGACTAAGGGGGAACATCAGACGCATGCTATTCCAGCAGCGGGAAACGAGTGGGGAAACTCGCTCATCACTTTTTTCTCGGGTGTGACAAGTTCAAAACGCGATTGGCTCGGGGAAGCCATTCGATCGCTACAGGTGTAACAAACGTTACAATACTGCTTGAACTCGATATGATGTTATCACGTCTGTGACTTGTCGACAAGTGTCGAATCTTCTGTTCACAAAATGTTCAAATTGTCAGAGGTATGTCCTCCAACATCGAACGAGCAGCAAACTGTCCTGAAAGCGTCACCATTGGACTGCCGCCGCCAGGATGGGTCGATCCACCCGCAAACCAGATGTTCGAGACGTCTTCCGAGCGCGAGGCCGGACGGAAAAACGCACCTTTTTTCGAGTTTGCTGACGTTCCGTATAACGAGCCATAATACGCATAAAAATCACGCGTCAAGTCAAGCGGGGTCACGCGGCGGTGGAACAAGACGTCAGCATCGTCCCAATCGACGCCGAATGTGCGCAGCCGTCGACGGATCAAATGTTCGTACGTCTCGGCATCGATGTCGGTCAAGTGGGCCGGAGCGTTGACGAGGATGAACAGATTGTCCCCGGCCTCACCCATGGACGGGTCGGTGTAGGCCGAGTTCGAGATGTAGATCGTCGGCTCATCGGCGTAGCGTTCTTCGTCGAACAAGGCACGGAACTCAGCCTCGTAATCGTCCGAGAAGTAGACGTTATGATGGGCGAGATTTAGACGTTTGTTCAGTCCGACCATCATGACGAAAGCAGAGACGGATGGCTCGACCGTATCCCGGGTCGGTACCGGGAACGATGGACGATGGACCGCATCGACGAGCCGGGGATATTGGGTCAATAGCTCCCCGTTCAAAAGGACGGCATCGCAAGACATGACTTCTTCATGGTCGATGACGACAGCATGCGCCTTACCGTTCATGACTTCAATCTTTGTGACTTCATGACCGAGTCGGAACTCGACACCGAGCTCGCTCGCACGTTTGGCGAAACCTTTGGCGATCGTCCAGTTCCCGCCTTTGGCGAAATAGACGCCATCGTTCAACTCAAGATGTGAGATCAAGGCGAACGTGCCGGGCGTGACGTAAGGGCTGCTGCCGATATACGTCGCGTAACGGTCGAGTGCTTGGATGATGCGCGGGTCTTTAAAATATTTTTTATGGAGCGCGTGCAAACTCTTAAGCGGATGGACCTTCATCATATCGGCCCAAAGACCGGTGTCGATTTTTGTGTCCATTCGAGTGAAGAAACGATTGTTGGCAATCTCAAATAGCTTTTCAGCCTCGTCCAAGTACGCCGCCAATTGATTTTTGTCGGCTTTGTCACCGGTCAAGCGCCGGACTTCAGCTTCCATTTGTTCCCGTTCGGAGTGGAATGTGAACGTCGACCCGTCGGAGAAGTGATTGACCGTATGCGAGTCGAGTTTGACGAGTTCAAAATAATCCTCTGGGTTGGCCCCGCTGTTCCGGATGACGGAACGGAACACGTCCGGCATCGTGATCGTGTTTGGCCCGAAGTCGAAGCGGTGACCGTCCGTGATGATCGGCATGAGCTTACCACCGACGTGCTCATTTTTTTCGATGACGGTCACATCGTACCCGCGAGCCGCTAGTGTGACGGCGGCGCTCAGGCCTCCGAGACCGGCCCCGATAATAGCGATTTGTTTCATTGCAATGCGCCTCCTAACAATTTTCTAATGATACATCCGGCCTTTCCAAGTGATCGGTTTTCGTCTCCATTTTCGGACGACCGCGTTTGTGAGTAGGACGAGGTAGGCGACCAGACTGAACGGATGGAGCCAAAAATGGCGCCCGCCCGACTTCAAGTCGATGGCTAGCCGTGCGAACAAGACGAACAGGCTCGCTCCGAGCGATATCCAGTCTGGTCGGATGAGCAGGAAGATGAACGCCGATAACTGGACGCCGTAGTAAAGGGAAAAATAAAGGGCGATGCCCACTGCTTCATTCATTCCCTTGAATACGTTTTTTGAAAACCCGTTCCAGACTTCCTCGTTCGTCGCATACATATCGCACGTGATATAAGGTGAGACGTTGACGAGCGACGTCACTTTTTTACGGCGCTTAAATTCGCGGCATAAATCGATATCATCAATCAGGGAGTCGTGGATCGAGGCGTGACCGCCGACTTCCTCGTAACTAGTCCGTTCGACCAAGACGTTCATCCCGTTCGCGGCGGCGAAGGCGGGATGTCTCACTTTTCGCCAAAACAGCGGCAAGTGCTGGGCGATCAAGACGTGTTGCATCGGAATGAGCAGTTTACCGAGCCACGTCGGCGTCGGGAAACGGGGGAAGCCGGATAAAAAGACGGCGCCTTCCCGGACGAGCGTTCCGTGCATGCGGCCGACGAAGCTCGGGTCGATGGTCACATCGGCGTCGAGAAACAATAAGTAAGGTTCACGTGTCTGTATCGCCAATTGATGACAGGCGTGTACTTTTCCGGACCAGCCGTCGGTGAGCGGAACACCGCGCAAGATCGTGAACCGGTCGTCCGAGGCGATTTCCCGCACGAGCGCGTCATACGTCCCGTCCTCAGAGCGATCCTCATATAAGTAGACGTGACAGCCGGCGGTGAGGGCTGGCTTTAAACTGTTGATTAATTTCGGGACGTTCCGCTCCTCGTTGCGGAGTGGGACGCAAAGCGCGGTCGGCGGCACCGGAATCGGGGCCGTGAGCGGACGAAGAAATGCCAAGTTGACCAACGTGAAGAGAAACATGAGTCCAGTGAGCACGAATAGGATCATTGTTGCCTCCTCCCGATGTTGAGCAAGTGCTCTGTCCAGTCGGCGAGCCCGCGTCGTGGCGGGAACAACGACATGTATCGGTCCGACTGGGCGATCACATCGTAGCGCGTGTCATCATAGAGCCGTTCGAGCGCCGCGGCGAGCTCTTGCTTTTGCTCCCGGCGTGTCGTCGAGACGACGGTATGGGTCCGGAACCGGACGTAGACGACC
The DNA here is from genome assembly GCF_004337105.1 of Exiguobacterium sp. SH3S1. Taxonomy (NCBI): domain Bacteria; kingdom Bacillati; phylum Bacillota; class Bacilli; order Caryophanales; genus Exiguobacterium; species Exiguobacterium sp. SH3S1. The sequence goes on from NZ_SJUW01000012.1 coordinate 58,656, forward strand.
GGGGACGCATGAGACGCGAACGCGTAGTAGATGGCACAAAGCCGGACCTCAGGTTTTGCGAGTAGCATCGTCGCACCCGTCCCGATCTCAAGCGGCCGGTGCTCTTGTGGGTATTCACGGCCTTGCGGGAACACCCACACCGATTTCCCGACGGACAAGAGCTGATTGGCATAGTTGAGAGAAGCGCGAATGTCGGATAACTTCCCTTTTTTGATGGAAAAGGCGCCTAAATGACGGAAGAACGGAAAGCGTCGCAATCCGTCCTCATCCATCAGGACGTGAACGTCGTGCCGTAAATAATACTCGTTCAACATGAGCAAGATGAGTCCGTCCCACCACGAGCTGTGCGTGCTTAAAAAGAGGCCCGGCGTCGGAACGTCATCAGCCCGAACGTTGATCGTGTGAAAGAACGGTCGGATCTGGTGTTCTTTGACGAACGTTGAAAAGATGTTACTGAACCATTTCTTTTTGTTCGCTTCGATCATGACGCAACCTCCGTTCCAAATAGATGACGCTTGCCGTTACAATACTTAACACACCGATCCCATAAAGACCGGCGTTGACCGCGGTGACACCGAACAAGGCGTGAAGCATGACGAACAAGTAGCGTCCGTGCATGAGTAAAGTCGGCTCCGCTTCGACTTCGAAGCGGTCGAGCAACCATGAGAAGATGAGCGACAGTCCGAACCATCCGACGAAGTTTTGCGTCGGGATGTCATAATAGAGACCATCATTGGCCCATTCCCAGTAGCCTTTCACGTTGGCTGCGACCGGATCGATCGCCATGTCTAACCAGACCGCCAAAAACGGGACGAGCCAGAGCGTCCGTCGCTTGAACGCGAACAGGCGGGCGACAGCGAAGCTTGCGCCGATGACGGCGAGCCAGGCCGCACCAATCGTGACCGGTACGCCGAACACGGTCGGACCGAACGCTTCGGCATAAATATACTCGCTGAACGGGAACCCGGTTTTGACACCGAGCGTCTCGACGGCGATCGAGCCGAAAAAGATGAACGGCACGATGAAACGGGCGTGACGGACCCCGTCGGCAATGACAAATCCTCCGATGAGACCGGCGAGCCATAAGAAGACCGGGTTCGCCCATTCGAGCCAACTCGGCAGTAAATCAAAGCCGACGAGAACAACGCCGACGACGTACCAGACTAAAAATAATTTCCAAATCCATGGATACACTTTCATCAAATCACCTCACCTTCTATTCTAAAGAGGTTTTCGACATCCGTCTAATGAATGCATGCACAAAAAAAGAGCCCCTGCTAGAGGGACTCATCAATTCGCCATGCGCTTCCGTTTTTTCACAAATGAGAAAGCGATGAACAGGATGTAGAACGGGATGGCGATGAACCAAAACGTCGGCCATTCTTTCCACCGGGCGAACGTCATATACGTCAAATAGACGAGACTGAACGTGATGATGAACGAGTGACGCGGCAACGGTACGTCTTTAAAACTCGGAATACGAACCCGGCTCACCATGAGCAAGGCGAGACCGGTAAAGAAGATCGGGGTGAGCAGTTCGTTGACGCGATCGCCAAACGTCGTCACGACGGCGAGCAATCCACCGGCTGCCGTGATCGGGACGCCTGAGAAATAGCTTGCCGTGACGTTCGTCGCCGACAAGTTGAACCGGGCTAGGCGATAGGCGCCGAAGAGCGGGAACAGGGCGGCGAAGAAGAGCCCGTAATTCCCGTAATCGATAAAGAACGTATAGTAAGCAAGTAACGCCGGGGCGACGCCGAACGTGACGACGTCAGCGAGCGAATCAAGCTCTTTTCCGAAGTCACCGTCTACCCCGAGCATACGGGCGAGACGGCCGTCGAGGCTGTCGAGCATCATCGCGATGATGATCAGGAGTGTCGCATTCGAGAAATCGCCGCGCGCGGCGTAGACGATGGCGAGGACGCCACAAAATAAGTTACCGAATGTAAATGAGTTAGGAACCCACGAACGGATTCGTTCTTTCCACATAGTATTGCCTCCATCTTTGTCATTGAGTGAACCAGCGGCCGTCCGTGAAGCGGATCAAGTCGTCCGGTGTTAATTCGATTTGATAGCCACGTTTTCCGGCCGAGATGATGATCTTGTCTTTTTGTTTCGCGCTGTCATGCAGGAAGACGGGGAAACGCTTTTTCGCTCCGATCGGTGAGACGCCGCCGCGGATGTAGCCGGTCAGCGCTTCAAGCTCTTTCATCGGGACGGGCGACGCTTTCTTCGCGCCCCACGCTTTAGCGGCCGCCTTTAAATCGATATCTAAATCTCCTGAGATGAGGAAGAAGGCGTACTTCCGTTGCTCGTTCTCGAGGCAAATCGTCTTATACAGTTGGTCGAGCGGCTTATCGAGTGATGCGGCGACATGTTTTGCGGAGACATCGGACTCATCCACTACATAAGAATGATAAGTGAACGGGATGTTCCGTTGTTTTAATTGTCTTGCGGCATTCGTCAGTTGCACCAGTCCCACCCTTTCGTTGAACGACTCCTCTAAGAATAGCAAATAGTGGTAGCGTCGGGCAATCGAACTTGAAAAGTTTTGGTGTCAGGAAGGAAACAGAATGGACGATAGAGAAATGAACAGTGATTCATTTTTTTAAAAGGGGGATTATTTCATGGAAACAATTCAAGTGGAACGGCACAACGGGGTAGGCTGGCTCAAATGGAACCGTCCGGAAAAATTGAACGCGCTGAACGAGACGTTGTTACGCGAAGCAAGACAGGCGCTCGAACAACTTGAAGCCGACGAATCGGTCCGAGTCATCGTGCTGATCGGGGAAGGGCGCGCCTTCTCGTCCGGTCAAGATTTGACGATCGAGAGTGACGCCGATTATGGCACGTATTTAGAGGACGTCTACCATCCGCTCGTCCGGGCACTCTCGGATTGCCGGAAGCCAATCGTTGCCGGCATCCACGGTGTCGTCGCTGGGGCAGGACTCAGTCTAGCGCTTGCGGCCGACGTTCGCCTCGTCGCCCGTTCGACGAAGTTCAGCTCGGCGTTCATCAAGATCGGCCTCGTCGCAGACGCCGGTGGGCCATATCATTTGCGTCGTTTGATGCGCCAAGACGTCGCGCTCGATTGGATGTGGAGCGGCAGCACGATCGACGCCGAACAAGCTGAGGCGTTCGGTCTCGTCACTGAACTGATCGAGGATGAGGCGTATCTTGCCCGTCTCACGGCCTACGCCGAGACGCTCGCGGCAAAATCACCGACGGCCGTACAAGGGATGAAGGCGCTCCTTCGCGAGTCATCGTTTGAAGACGGGCTCGCGCAAGAGATCCACTGGCAACGGGAATGCGGCAAGACCGAGGTGCATCAACGGGCGATGCAAGCATTTTTAAGTAAAAAATAAGGGAAGCGGTCGTGTTGACCGCTTCCCTTATTCGTTCAAGAGGATGGTTTGGCTTCGAACTGGAAGCCTTTTTGTTGCCACTTGCCGTACTTCCACCGTCGGAAAGCGAAGAAGCCGCGGAACCACTCGTCGAGCGAGAACGCAAGCCAAATCCCGAGCACACCGAGTCCGAAATGAATCCCGAACAAGTAACTGAAGACGACGGCGACGCCCCACATCGAGGCGACCCCAATCATGACCGGGAAGCGGACGTCTCCGACCGACTTGAGTGACCCCATCAGAACGATGTTCATGGCGCGACCCGGCTCAAGAATGAGCGTCGCCCATAGGATCGGGATACCGACGGCGATGATGTCCGGGTTCGACGTGAACAAGCCGAGCAAGGATTTCCCGAACACGGCGAGGCCGAGCGAGGCGACGAGCGAAGAGAACATGGCAATCTTCAACGTCCGGACTGCCCGGGTATACGCCTCCTTGAACCGCTTCCCGCCGACGTCGCGGGCAATCAATAGCTGTGTCCCTTGGGCGATGGCGACCGTGAACAAAAATGCGAGCATCGATAAGTTCATCACGTAGACGCGAGCGGCGAGCGAGGCGTCACCCATCGTCGCGATGAAGCCGGTGATGACAATTTGTGAAAACTGGTACGACAAGTTCTCTCCTGCCGAAGGAACACCGATTTGTAAGAGTGCTTGAATATCATCGCGTTTTGGACGAATCAACTCTTTGAGCGGGAACCGCATCATGAGGCGGCGTTTGACGATCCAAAACAACAATATCATGGCCGACAAACGAGCGATGACGATGGCCCAGGCGACACCGGCGACACCCGTCACTGGGAGACCGAACCAGCCTGTCACGGCGAGCATGGCTCCTGCTGCCGTGATGACATCGATCAAAAGCGTCGCGAGCATGGCATGTTTCGTCATGCCGTGGCTGCGCAACACCGCGCTGAGCGCCATGATGAGCGCTTCGGTGAAGAGCGATAAGCCGACGATTTGTAAGAACAGCAGACCGTAACCGAACAGCTCATCCGACAGACCGAACAAGCGAAGGAACGTCTCGCCGAACAAGAAGACGACGACGACCATGACGACGCCGAGCCACATGTTCAAGCTGACGGCAGAGCGGGCAAAGTCCCGGCTCTTCTTCATCCGACCGGCACCGATCGCCTGACCGATCAAGATCGTCGCGCCGACGGAGGTGACGCTGAAGACGATTAAGAAGACGTTCAACAATTGGTTGGCGACGCCGACCGCTGAAGCGGCGGCATCGGAATACTGGGCGAGCATGAGCGTGGCGATGATCCCGGTCCCCATGTGGAGCGCGAGCTCGATGAAGATCGGCCACGAGATTTTAAATAGGCTGAGCTGTTCGGTGTTTTTGGTTGGCATGAATGTTCCCCTTTTGTTCAAAAATTCTTTATATGAAATATTTATCTTTTAAAAATTACAATGGTCATGTTACTCCTTTTGAAATGAAAAAGAAAGAGATTTGCCAAATTATTTTCAACAAAAAAAACCACCCAAGCAAATGGGGAGGGCACTGAAAAACCTCCGCTCTATCCGAGCGTGAACAGAAAAAAGGGCGATTGGACCGACTCAAGTCGGGACAATCGCTCTTTTTCCTTGCCCTTATCCTGTTTTTTCTTTTGAGAGGGTGATGATCCGCTTCAGGTTTACCGCGATGATCGCCATCACGCTCTGTAACGTCATGCCTTTCAGGTCTGACGTTTTGTTTCGCGCCA
>NZ_SJUW01000013.1:0-60012 GCF_004337105.1 Exiguobacterium sp. SH3S1
GATGAGATTTCCCTTTGAGCAATCAAGAAAGACCCCTCAGAGACGATGAGGTAGATAGGTCATGGGTGGAAGCACGGCGACGTGTGGAGCTGAATGATACTAATCGGTCGAGGCTTTGATCTAGAAACGGTTTGAACTTGATGAGTCTTCAGTTTTCAGGGAACAATTCCCTTGTCTGGTGGCGATAGCGAAGCGGCCACACCCGTTCCCATGCCGAACACGGAAGTTAAGCGCTTCAGCGCCGAAAGTAGTTGGGGGTCTCCCCCTGTGAGGATAGGACGTCGCCAGGCAAACGGTGGTTCTGGAGCATTCGCTCAAGGGCCGCCGCTTTTTTGTATTTTGTATCGTGACTCAAATGAAGGAGAGGAATAACAGATGGCCAAGAAAATCAAAGTATACGTCGAGCCAAACGAGACAGTCGGTGAGTGTTTAGACCGAATCGCTCAAATGGGGTATCGCCCGGTACGAAGGATTGAAAAGCCTGTCTTTGAAAAAACGGGAACCAAAGACGAACCTGTTCATTCTCATCAATCAATCTTATTTGAGTGCGTCGCTCTCAAACCATAATGCCAAACCGTCACGAATGCGTGGCGGTTTTTTTGTTTTTGTAAAAACATCGTAAAGACGAACGATAAATATTCAGACAATTAAATTGTTCGCTGTTTGTTGACATATTTTCAAAGAACGAGGTACGATAGGCTTGTGAGTTAAGAAAATCAAATATTGCTCCATATAATCGCAAGGAAATGGCTTGCAAGTTTCTACCTGATCACCGATTCTGATCAGACTATGGGGTATAGCCGACATTTTTTTGTCATGGCCTATACCCTAAACTGTTTAATCAGTTTAGGGATTTCTTTATTTAAGGGGGACGTTGATGTGAAGGCAACAGTAGGTGTGATCATGGGAAGTTCTTCTGACTGGGAGACGATGAAGCATGCGTGCGACGCGCTAGAAGAGTTAGACATTCCATACGAAAAGCAAGTCGTCTCCGCGCATCGAACGCCGGACTTGATGTTCCAATACGCCGAAGCGGCTCGGGAACGAGGGATACACGTCATCATCGCCGGTGCAGGCGGGGCAGCCCACCTTCCGGGTATGGTAGCAGCGAAGACGACGCTTCCGGTCATCGGAGTCCCGATTCAATCGAAAGCACTGAACGGACTTGATTCGTTACTGTCAATCGTTCAGATGCCAGCAGGTGTTCCTGTCGCAACGGTCGCCATCGGAAAAGCCGGAGCGACAAACGCCGGACTGTTTGCCGCTCAAATTCTCAGTCTTCAATTCCCTGAAGTCATCGATCGTCTAGAAACGTATCGTCAACAAAAACGAGACATGGCGCTGCGCGGAACGGAGGAACTCGTCTAATGAGAATCGGGATATTAGGCGGAGGACAGTTAGGGCGGATGATGTCACTCAGTGCGAGCGCAATGGGTTACGAGACGCTCAGTCTCGACCCGAACCCGACGGCTCCGGCAGCCCAAGTCGCACCGAGTATCGTCGCCGGGTTCGACGACATCTCAGCGGCAAAAGAACTAGCAGGCCGTTCGGACATCGTCACGTACGAATTTGAAAATATCGACTCAGCGATGATTGAGGCGATTGCCGATAAATGTCCGCAAGGGATGGACGTGTTAACAGCGACGCAGCATCGTCTGTTCGAAAAACAGATGATCGAGGCGGCCGGATTGCATGTCGCACCTTACGTGCCGGTCCGATCGGTACGGGACGTTTACCGGGCCGAAGATTTGCTAGGACTCCCATTGGTCATCAAAACATGCCGCTTCGGTTATGACGGGAAAGGGCAAACCGTGCTCCAGACATCACAAGACGTACGCGCGTTCATAGAACAGTTCAATGAAGATGAATATGTCGCCGAGGCGTGGTTGCCATTCCGAAAAGAAATCTCGGTCATCGTGACGAGAGGCGCACATGAGACGACAACATTCCCAATCAGTGAAAACATCCATCAAAATAATATATTACATTTATCGATCGTTCCGGCCCGGCTTGACATGGACATTCTAGAAGATGCGCGCCATTTAGCACTTCAGCTCGCTGACCATGTTGGATTGATCGGTACGCTCGCCGTCGAACTGTTCGTGATGGAAGACGGCGAGCTATACGTGAATGAGCTCGCGCCACGTCCTCACAATTCAGGACACTATACGCTTGATGCATGCGAGACGTCACAGTTCGAACAACACATCCGCGCGATTACGGGCATGTCACTCGGACGGACGACTCAGTACACACCGGTCGTCATGGTCAATCTGCTCGGCGAACATATGGATAAAGTGAACCCACAAACGTTACCATCGAATGTTAAACTACATCTGTATGGAAAAGAAGAAGCGAAACCCGGACGGAAAATGGGGCACTTGAACGTGCTCGGCAGTACCGTCGAGGACGCGCTTCACACCATCGAACAACTGGCAATTTGGAAGGAGACCGTTTTATGATTTCACGTTACACCCGTCCCGAGATGGCGGCGATTTGGACAGATGAGAACAAGTTTGATGCATGGCTCAAAGTAGAGCTTTACGCTTGCGAGGCGTGGAGCGAACTAGGCGTCATCCCGAAAGAGGACGTCAACGTATTATGGGACAAGGCATCATTCGATGTCGAGCGTATCCTTGAGATCGAGCAGGAGACGCGCCATGACGTCATCGCCTTCACACGGGCCGTCTCAGAGACGCTCGGAGACGAGAAGAAATGGGTCCATTACGGTCTCACGTCGACCGATGTCGTCGATACGGCGCTATCGTACTTGATCAAACAAGCGAATGACATCCTTGAAGCCGATATCGATCGCTTCATCGACATCCTCGCCGAGAAAGCGAAAGCCCACAAATATGACATCATGATGGGTCGTACACACGGAGTCCACGCAGAACCGACGACGTTCGGTTTGAAACTCGCACTCTGGTACGAAGAGATGAAGCGAAACAAGAAACGGTTCATGGCCGCACGCGAGACGATCGAGTTTGGAAAAATGAGCGGCGCCGTCGGGACGTTCGCAAACATCGACCCGTTCATCGAGTCGTATGTGTGTGACAAGTTAGGGATTCAAGCAGCCCCGATCTCGACACAGACGTTACAGCGTGACCGCCACGCCGAGTACATGTCGACGCTTGCTTTGATCGCCACATCCATCGAGAAAATGGCGACCGAGATCCGCGGCCTTCAAAAAACAGAGACACGTGAGGTCGAAGAGTTTTTCGCCAAAGGCCAAAAAGGTTCGTCGGCGATGCCGCATAAACGTAACCCGATCGGTTCGGAGAACATGACGGGACTCGCCCGCGTGATTCGCGGTCATATGGTGACGGCATATGAGAACGTCCCGCTTTGGCACGAACGCGATATCTCGCACTCGTCAGCGGAACGGATCATCCTCCCGGACGCGACCGGCCTTCTGAACTACATGCTCAACCGCTTCGGCAACATCGTGAAGAACTTGACGGTGTTCCCGGACAACATGCGCCGCAACATGGACCGGACGTTCGGCATCATCTTCTCACAACGCATCCTGCTCGCCTTGATCGAGAAAGGCTGGTCACGTGAAGCCGCCTATGACGCGGTCCAACCGAAAGCGATGCAAGCGTGGGAAGAAGAGACGATGTTCCGGACGTTGATCGAGCAAGATGCCGAGATGGGCGCACTCTTTACGAGTGACGAACTCGATGATTTGTTCGACCCGAGCCATCACGTACGTCGTGTCGATACAATCTTTGAACGCTGTGGTTTGTGATCGTTGAGGGGCGCTATGCCCCTCTCACTTTAAAGGGGGACGATACAGATGGAAGCAATCTACGAAGGTAAGGCGAAAGCGTTATACGAGACAGAAGAACAAGGTGTGCTCCGTGTCTACTATAAAGATGACGCGACGGCATTCAACGGAGAGAAAAAACAATCGATTGCAGGGAAAGGCATGTTGAACAACGCCATCACGACGCGTTTGTTCGAGCTCATGCACGACAACAAGATTCCGACCCACTTCATCAAGAAACTGTCAGACCGCGAGCAGCTCGTACGCCGCGTCGACATCATTCCGCTCGAAGTCGTCGTACGCAACGTCGCCGCAGGGAGTCTCGCTAAACGGCTCGGCTGGGAAGAAGGAACGCCACTGTTGTCGCCGATCGTCGAGTTCTACTATAAAGATGACGCACTCGGAGATCCGCTTTTAACTGAGGACCATATCCGTTTACTGCAAGTCACCACACACAAAGAAGTCGAAACATTGCGACAACTCGGGTTATGGGTGAACGATGTCTTGCTCGACTTCTTCGATGGACACGGTATCGATTTGATCGACTTTAAACTTGAGTTCGGTAAACTCGATGACACGATCATTCTCGCCGATGAGATTTCGCCCGACACGTGTCGCCTGTGGGATAAAGAGACGAAACAAAAGCTCGACAAAGACGTGTTCCGCAGAGACCTCGGATCACTGACAGAGACGTACGGCCAATTGTTAACACGCATAGGGGGAACTGACCAATGAAAAAAGTGAACGTGTACGTGACATTACGTGAAAGTGTACTTGACCCACAAGGCGTCGCCGTCAAAGGCGGACTCGAGCATCTCGGCTTCACAGGCGTCGAATCGGTACGAATCGGTAAAGTCATCGAACTTCAAGTCGCAGACGAGACGACCGAGGCGATGGTCCGTGACATGTGCGAGAAATTGCTCGTCAACACGGTCATCGAGAACTATCGGATCGAGATGGGGGTACTCGCATGAGGTTCGCAGTCATCGTCTTCCCGGGATCAAACTGTGACCTCGACATGTATCATGCGGTCAAAGACGTGCTCGGGGAAGAAGCGGAATATGTATTCCACACGGAGACGTCACTTGTCGGTTTTGATGGTGTGCTGTTACCAGGTGGCTTCTCATACGGGGACTACTTGCGTTGCGGCGCGATCGCCCAGTTCTCACCGATTATGAGTGAGGTGAAGCGATTCGCTGAAGAGGGACGTCCGGTACTCGGCGTCTGCAACGGGTTCCAAGTGCTCGTCGAGGCAGGACTCCTACCCGGCGTATTGATGCGCAACCGTGATTTGAAGTTCATGTGCAAGACGGTCGAACTGAAAGTCGAGACGAACGAGACGATGTTTACGAGCGACTATGCGGTGGACGAGACGATTCGCGTCCCGATCGCACATGGAGAAGGCAACTACTACTGTGACGAAGCAACACTCGAGACACTGCGAACGAACGGCCAGATCGCTTTCACCTACACAGACAACCCGAACGGATCGGTCGCGAACATCGCGGGCATCACGAACGCACAAGGAAACGTGCTCGGCATGATGCCGCACCCGGAACGAGCGGTCGAGGCGATGCTCGGCGGAGAAGACGGCAAACGGTTATTCACTTCGATTGTAAAATGGGGGACACGACATGTTACTTACAACTGAACCGACAGCGACGCACATCCGTGAACAAAGACTGTATGCCACAATGGGGCTCACTGACGACGAATACGGACTCGTCGTCTCGCTCTTAGGCCGTGACCCGAACTACACCGAGATCGGTTTATTCTCGGTCATGTGGTCTGAACACTGTTCGTACAAAAACTCGAAGCCAGTGCTCCGTAAATTCCCGACGACCGGAAAACACGTCCTTCAAGGACCCGGTGAAGGGGCTGGAATCGTCGATATCGGCGATGGTCAGGCGGTCGCCTTCAAAATCGAGAGCCATAACCACCCGTCGGCCATCGAGCCGTATCAAGGTGCGGCGACAGGTGTCGGCGGGATCATCCGCGACATCTTCTCGATGGGCGCACGTCCGGTCGCACTCCTCAACTCGCTCCGCTTCGGAGATTTGAACGAATCACGTGTGAAACATCTCTTCGGCCATGTCGTCTCCGGCATCGCCGGCTACGGCAACTGTGTCGGCATCCCGACGGTCGGCGGAGAAGTCGCGTTCGACCCGGCCTACGCCGGCAACCCGCTCGTCAACGCGATGTGTGTCGGCCTCATCCGCCACGAAGACATTCAAAAAGGGATCGCCGAGGGGGTCGGCAACTCGGTCATGTACGTCGGGGCGACAACGGGACGCGACGGCATTCACGGCGCCACGTTCGCCTCTGAAGAGCTCGGCGAAGACGCCGATGAGAAACGCCCGGCCGTCCAAGTCGGCGACCCGTTCATGGAGAAGTTGTTGATCGAGGCGTGTCTTGAAGTCATCAAACATCCGGCCCTCGTCGGCATTCAAGACATGGGTGCGGCCGGTCTCACGTCGTCTTCGGCCGAGATGGCATCGAAAGCGGGCATGGGTATCGAGATGAACCTCGACCTCGTCCCACAACGTGAGGCAGATATGACGCCTTACGAGATGATGTTGTCCGAGTCACAAGAACGGATGCTCCTCGTCGTCAAGGCAGGACACGAAGACGAGATCGAAGCGATCGTCACGAAGTGGGGACTTCATGCGATCAAGATCGGCGAAGTCATCGAACAGAAAGTGCTCCGTCTCGTCCATCACGGCGAAGTAGCCGCTGAAGTGCCGGTCGACGCGCTCGCGGAAGATGCGCCAGTTTATCATAAACCGTCAAAAGTTCCAGCATACTACGAGGCGTTCCAAGCGATGACACCGGTTCAACCGGTCGTCACAGACGTGCTCGCGACGTGGAAAGACGTCCTCGCGATGCCGACGATTGCTTCGAAACGCTGGGTGTACGAGCAATATGACCATATGGTCCAAACGTCGACCGTCGTCGCACCAGGTAGCGACGCGGCCGTCATCCGAATCCGTGACACGGACAAGTCGCTCGCGATGACGACCGACTGTAACGCGAAGTATGTCTACCTCGACCCGCGCGTCGGCGGTGCCATCGCAGTCGCTGAAGCGGCGCGCAACATCATCGCGAGCGGTGCCGAGCCACTCGCACTCACCGATTGCCTGAACTTTGGGAGTCCGGACAAACCGGAAGGGTTCTGGCAGCTCGACCAAGCCGTCGAAGGTATGGCCGAGGCGTGTTTGGCACTCGACACACCGGTCATCGGCGGGAACGTCTCGCTTTATAACGAGTCGAACGGGACGGCGATCTACCCGACACCGGTCGTCGGCATGGTCGGTTTGATCACGAAGCCGGAACATATCACGACGTCACACGCCAAGACAGCTGGAGATGTCATCTTCCTTCTCGGCGATACGAAGCCTGAATTTGGCGGCAGTGCGCTACAAATGTTGCAAGACGGAAAAGTGAGCGGACAAGCACCGACGCTCGACCTCGAGATCGAGAGCCGTCACCAGCAAGCGCTGCTCACGGCAATCCGTCAAGGACTTGTCACGGCAGCTCACGACGTGTCAGAAGGTGGCTTAGCGGCGGCACTTCCTGAGCTCGTGTTCGGCACGGGGCTCGGTGCAGACGTCAGCGTCGACACGGATCTCGTGACGACACTGTTCAGCGAGTCACAGTCGCGCTTCCTCGTCACGGTCGCGCCAATTCACGCGGACACGTTCGCCAAACTGACGAAGGCGACACGAATCGGTCAAGTGACCGAAGCGACGCAACTGACGGTCCGCTCGAGCGATCGGTTAATTGAAATGGACGTCACTGAACTTGAACGTGTATGGGAAGGAGCTATTCCATGTTATATGACATCCGAGGCATGAACGAGGAGTGTGGGGTGTTCGGGGTGTTCAATCACCACGAAGCGTCACACCTCGCCTACTACGGACTGCACAGCCTGCAACACCGAGGTCAGGAAGGGACGGGTATCGTCACGGCCGACGGTGAACGCCTGCATGCGAAACGCGGGCTCGGTCTCGTCGCCGAAGTGTTCGACGAGCCGTCACTCGATGCCCTGACCGGACATCACGCCATCGGTCACGTCCGTTATTCGACCGCGGGCGGCAACACGCTTGAGAACGTCCAACCGCTCCATTTCAAATCGCTCACCGGGGACCTTGCGATGGCGCATAACGGCAACCTCGTCAACGCCAACGAGTTGAAGCATATGCTCGAGGCGGAAGGGGCGATCTTTCAGACGACGTCTGACACGGAAGTCGTCGCCCACTTAATCAAACGGAGCCGCGGCAACTCATTGAAAGAGCGGATCTCGGACAGCTTGGCGCGTCTCGTCGGCGCGTTCGCGTTTCTTTTCTTGACGGAAGACGCGATTTACGTCGGCGTCGACGTCCATGGTTTGCGTCCCCTCTCGCTCGGAAAGACTGAAGACGGGGCGTTCGTGTTCGCTTCAGAGACGTGCGCGTTCGACGTCGTGGGGGCGACGTACGTACGTGACGTCGAACCGGGCGAACTGTTGATGATCACGAAAGACGGAATCGTCTCAGAACGTTACAGTGAAGCAGCGGTCCGGGCGATGTGTTCAATGGAATACATCTACTTCTCGCGGCCAGACTCGATCATCGACGGCATCAACGTCCATACGGCCCGTAAGGCGATGGGGAAAAAGATGTTCAACGAGGCACCGGTCGAGGCGGATGTCGTGACCGGTGTCCCGGACTCGAGCATCTCGGCAGCCATCGGGTACGCCGAGGCGAGCGGGATCCCGTACGAGATGGGTCTCATCAAAAACCGTTACGTCGGGCGGACGTTCATCCAGCCGTCACAAGAATTGCGTGAGCGTGGCGTCAAGATGAAGCTGTCGGCGCTACGTGGGGTCGTCAACGGCAAGCGTGTCATCATGGTCGATGATTCGATCGTCCGTGGTACGACGAGCCGTCGCATCGTCAAGTTGCTGCGGGAAGCCGGGGCAACCGAAGTACATGTGCGCATCACGTCACCACCGATCAAACATCCGTGCTATTACGGTATCGATACATCATCAAAGGACGAGTTGATCGCGGCCACCAAATCGATCGAAGAGATTAAACAAGAGATCGGGGCCGACTCATTAGCGTTCCTCACATTAGACGGTACGGTCGAAGCAATCGGCCGACCGTTCGAAGGAAACTTGCGCGGGCAGTGTGCCGCTTGCTTCACCGGACTTTATCCAACTGAACTGGCGGAACTTGTGACAGAGACAAAAGCTTGAGGGGGACTGACGATGAGTTTAAGATATGAACAAGCGGGTGTGAATTTAGAGGCAGGTTATGAAGCGGTGTCACGCATGAAGCGTCACGTCGCACGGACGATGCGTCCAGAAGTGATGACCGGACTTGGCAGTTTCGGGGCGATGATCGATCTCGGCTCGATGCAATTGAAACATCCGATCCTCGTGAGCGGGACGGACGGGGTCGGCACGAAGCTAAAACTCGCGTTCGCGCTCGACCAACATGATACGATTGGAATCGATTGCGTGGCGATGTGTGTCAACGACTGTCTCGTCCACGGAGCCGAACCTCTCTACTTCTTAGACTATATCGCGACCGGAAAAGCGGAACCGGCGAAGCTCGAACGCATTGTCGCGGGTGTGGCCGAAGGCTGCGTCCAAGCAGGGTGTGCCCTCGTCGGCGGCGAGACGGCCGAGATGCCGGGCATGTATCCGGACGGGGAGTACGATATCGCCGGATTTGCCGTCGGTGTCGTCGAGAAAGAGCTACTCATCGATGGACGGACGATCGAAGCGGGGGACATCGTTCTAGGGTTAGCTTCGTCAGGTGTCCATTCGAACGGTTTCTCACTCGTCCGTCACATCGTCGAGGCGCAAGGGCTCGAGTACACGGATGAAATCGCGATGCTCGATACGACGCTCGGGAACGCATTATTGCTACCGACCCGCATCTATTCGGAAGCGGCGAAAGCGGCCATTTCGACCGGACGCGTCCAAGGGATGGCCCACATCACTGGCGGCGGTTTCTATGAGAACGTGCCGCGCATGCTGCCTGAAGGTCTTGGTGTCACGTTTGACGCATCAAGCTGGCCGAGCCTGCCGGTATTCGACTGGCTCGAACAAGTCGGCCACGTGTCGAAGCAAGAGATGTTCAACGTGTTCAATATGGGAATCGGCTTCATGATCACGGTACGTCCCGAAGACGTCGACACGGTACAAGCCGCGCTCGAACGGGTCGGCGAGACGTCGCATCGGATCGGCAAAGTCGAAGCGAAACCAGGCGTCCGGATTATGGGGGTCGACCAGTGAAGCGGTTCGCTATCTTCGCCTCTGGATCTGGGAGCAACGCCGAAGCGATTTGGGAAGCGATTGAGCGCGGCGAGCTGAGTGGACAGTGTATGCTCCTCGTCACGGATAAGCCTGAGGCGAAAGTGCTCGAGCGGGCAGACCGTCATCACATTCAGACGTTCTCGTTCGAGCCGAAGGCGTATGCGTCAAAGTCAGAGTTTGAGTGGGAGCTGCTCGTTCTGTTAGAAGCGCTACACGTCGACTATATCGTCTTGGCGGGTTATATGCGTTTAATCGGGGATGTGCTGCTCGCGGCGTATCCGGGTCGAATCATCAACATCCATCCGTCGCTCTTGCCGGCCTTCCCAGGAAAAGATGCAATCGGTCAAGCGCTTGCCGCGAACGTGTCGACGAGCGGTGTCACCGTCCATTACGTCGACGCCGGGATGGACACGGGTCCAATCATCGCGCAAGAAGAAGTCGACATCGCGGGATGTGACCGCATCGAGGCGGCCCACCGGATTCAAGCGATCGAACACCAACTCTATCCACGCGTATTACAACAAGTGTTGAACCAACAGGAGGTTTTCAAGTGAGAGCATTACTGAGTGTGTCAGATAAAACAGGTATCGTCGAACTTGCGCGCGTCTTGCACGAAGCGGGCATCGAACTCATCTCGACAGGCGGGACGGAAGCGGCACTCGTCGCGGCCGGACTGCCCGTGAAAAATATTTCGGAAGTGACATCGTTCCCCGAGATGCTCGACGGACGTGTCAAGACGCTCCATCCGCTCGTCCATGGCGGTCTGCTCGGACGCCGTGATTTAGACTCACACGTCGAACAGATGAAACATCACCACATTGAGCCGATCGACTACGTCGTCGTCAACTTGTATCCGTTCAAAGAGACAATCGCGAAAGAGAACGCGACGTATGAAGAGGCGATTGAAAACATCGATATCGGCGGCCCGAGCATGCTCCGTTCAGCCGCGAAAAACCATGCGAGCGTGACGGTCGTCGTCGACCCGGCCGACTACGGCAACGTTGCCGCAGAGATTCAGAATGGCGGTACGTCGTTTGAGACGCGGCAACGACTCGCTTTGAGGGCGTTCCGTCATACGGCAGCGTACGACGCCTTGATTGCCGACTATTTAGGTCAGCAAATCGGCGAAACGTTCCCAGAACAGCTGACGGTCACGTACGAAAAAGTCCAAGACCTTCGTTACGGGGAGAACCCGCACCAACAGGCGGCGTTCTATAAGACACCGCTCTATGACGGCATGACGCTCGCCGATGCGGTGCAACTGCACGGCAAAGAACTCTCGTATAACAACATCCAAGATACGAACGCGGCGCTCGAGGCGCTCAGCGAGTTGACGGAACCGGCAGCGGTCGTCGTCAAACATATGAATCCATGCGGCGTCGCTGTCGGTCGGACGATCAGCCAAGCGTTCGCTCGCGCCCATGCGGCCGACCCGGTCTCGATTTTCGGCGGCATCGTCGCCCTCAATCGTGAAGTCGACCTCGAGACGGCAGAAGCGCTCCGCAACATCTTCTTAGAGATCGTCATTGCCCCATCCTTTAGCGAGGCAGCACTTGACCGATTGAAAGAGAAAAAGAATTTACGTCTATTGACGCTTGAGATGGGGCAGATGACAGGCATGCGTCTGACGGCAGTCGCGGGCGGTCTCCTCGTCCAAGACGGCGACGATATGACGCTCGACGATGCTTCGTGCCAAATCGTGACCGACCGTCGTCCGACGGCGGCCGAATGGGAAGACTTGAAGCTCGCGTGGCGTGTCGTCAAACACGTGAAATCAAACGCAATCGTCGTGGCGAAAGACGAGACGACGATCGGCATCGGTGCCGGACAGATGAACCGGGTCGGTGCGGCGAAAATCGCTTTCGAACAGGCAGGGGATCGTGCAGTCGGTGCCGCGCTTGGTAGCGACGCGTTCTTCCCGATGGGCGATACGGTCGAAGCTGCAGCTGCAGCCGGCATTACGGCCATCATCCAGCCAGGTGGTTCGATTCGGGACGACGAGTCGATTGAAGCGGCGAACCGTCACGGCATTACGATGGTGTTCACTTCAGTCCGACATTTCAAACATTGAGAGGAGCAAGAGGATGAACGTACTCGTCATTGGCCGCGGCGGCCGTGAACACGCGCTCGCATGGAAGTTGAGACAAGACGGGCATGACGTATTCGTCGCCCCGGGTAACTTGAACATGGACGGTGTGACGTGTGTGCCGATTGAAGAGACGGACGTCACCGCACTCGTCCGCTTCGCAGAGACCGAAGACATCGATTGGACGATCGTCGGTCCTGAGTCAGCGCTCATGGCGGGTGTCGTTGATGCGTTCAACGCGAGCGGACGACGCATCTTTGGACCGACGAAAGCAGCGGCGTTGCTAGAAGGCAGCAAAGCGTTCGCCAAAGAAATCATGCGTGAAGCGAACATCCCGACGGCAGCTTATGAGACGTTCATGGAAGCGGAAGCGGCGCTCGCTTATATTGAGTCAATCGGGGCACCGCTCGTCGTCAAAGCGGACGGTCTCGCAGCCGGTAAAGGGGTCACGGTCGCCTTCTCGCTCGATGAGGCACGTGCGGCGATTCATGACATCTTCACGACCGACAAGTTCGGTGACCAGTCACGCGTCGTCATCGAAGAATTTTTGGACGGGGAAGAGTTTTCACTCATGGCGTTCGTCTCCGGTGAACACGTCATCCCGATGATCACGTCGCAAGACCATAAGCGCGCTTTCGACGGGGACAAAGGACCGAACACGGGCGGGATGGGGGCGTATAGCCCGATGCCGCATTTAGAAGAAGCCGTTTATATGGAGTCGGTGGAGCGTGTGCTCGTCCCGCTCGCGCGGGCGATGGTGGAGCGGGGGACGCCGTTCGAAGGATTCTTATATGCGGGTCTGATTCTGACGGAAGACGGACCGAAAGTGATCGAGTTCAACGCCCGGTTCGGTGACCCGGAAACCGAAGTCATCCTCCCGAACTTGGCATCGCCGCTCCTTGACGTCATCGAGGCGGTCATCGCTAAACGACCGTATGCGATTGAATGGCTTGACGGGTATACGATTGGTGTCGTCGTCGCGGCCGCCGGTTATCCGGAACAAGCAACGACGGGGCGAGTGCTCTCAGGTTTTGAGCGCTTACCGAAAGATGTGCTCGTGTTTCATGCTGGGACGACGCGCGAAGGAAGTCACATCGTCGGGAACGGTGGGCGACTGTTCGTCATCACGTCGACGAAACCGACCTTGCTTGAAGCGAAGACAGCCGTTTACGACGCGCTCGAAAAGTTAACATTACCGCAAACGTTCCATCGTCGAGATATCGGCGGACGGGCGCTGGCGCGGATTTTTTAAAGGATGGGTCAACCCATCCTTTTTTTCATGCGAAAAAAAGGGAATACCGACTTCCTTGCTCTACAATGGTGAAGTAGATTGAAGGAAGAAGGTGGTCGACGTGCGCATTCGGACGAAGCTGATGATTGCGGTTGCCGTGAATATACTCGTGTTTGTCGGTGTCATCTTTTTTGTGATCCGTCCCTACTTTATCGAGAAAAGCATGGAGCAAGACCGTCAAACGGTCGAGAGTCAAATTGCGAGTGTGACCGAGACGCTCGCGAATCGGAAGAGTACGCTTGAACGGACACTCGTCGACTGGGCGGTGTGGAACGACACGTATACGTTCATTCAAAATCAGAACGATTCTTACATAGCAAGCAACATAGATGAGGAGTCGCTCGAAAACTTGAGTGTGCAAGCGATTGTGTACTTGAACCGTGAAGGCGAGGTCCACTATTCGACATTCCGTCAAGAAGACGCTCCGTTGTCTAAAACGGATCGGCAAACAATCATCGCGGAGATTACGAATCGGTTGAGCCTGGGACTAGAAACACAAAACGGTGTATATGACAGCGACTATGGACCGATCCTATACGCCAGTCACCCGATCTTACGGAGTGATAGGAGCGGACCGGCTCAAGGAACGCTCGTCATGCTTGAATTTGTTGACGTGGATTTTTTGGCAGACTTAAGCACCCAGACGAAAATCCCGCTGACGATTCAGCCTGTCGAACATAGTGAGACGAAGATGACGTTCAAAAACGAGGGGACCGAGGTCGTCGTGCCACTTGACACCGTCTTTCAAACGGCAGACTTTGAAGTCGGCTTTATTGTCGAACCGACCCATTACCAGAACACGATCTCGATGCTGAGGCTCGGGATGTTGTCGTTGCTTGCTTTAGCGTTAGGTCTGTTCTTGTCGCTTCTATGGACGATACATCACGTCGTGATTCGGCGGGTGATGGAAATCGTCGATGAGTTGAAACACATCACGGTCGAGCGGGATAGCCGGCTCCGTCTGCGTCGAGATCAACATAGCCGAGACGAGATCGAACAGATGGCGACGAGCATGAACGAAGTGCTCTCGGCACTCGAAGATACGCGGGCAGAAGTGCTCGATCGCGCGTTTCGTGATGCGTTGACGTTGCTGCCGAACCGGCTCGCCCTCGAAGACTATTTTTCGACCGTGAGGGGGAGCCATGAACGGATCGGTGTGATCGGTTTGGACTTAGACGACTTCCGACGTATCAACGACCAGTTCGGTCACCGTACCGGTGATGCCGTCTTGATTTACATCGCGTCGCGTCTCAATTTCTATAAAGAAGCGGGATTTGCGGCCCGGCTCGGTGCGGATGAGTTCATTTTCTTGCACCCAGATTGGACATTCGAAGAATTGAAGCCGATCGCGCGACGGCTGACGAAAGATTTGAAAGACTGGTCCGACGTGAACGGTGTCAAAGGAATGACGGCGACAATCGGTCTCGATGTATTCGCCTGTCGCGAGTCGCATCATACGTACGAAGTCATGATGGGACGTCTCGACGTCGTCATCCATGAGGCCAAACTGTCCGGGAAAAATCGGATCCTATCGTTCCAAGACATCGAGGATGGAAGTCACTATCTCCAGACGCTCGAGATGGAGCGTGACTTACGCTACGCGCTTGAACATGAAGAGTTCGAGCTATACTACCAGCCGATTGTGTCCCCGCGCCCGTTCGCTGTCCGCGGGGTCGAGGCGCTCATTCGCTGGAACCATCCGGATAAAGGACAAATTTCACCTGGGCTGTTTATCCCGATTGCGGAGCAGCTGGGACTCATCTCGGACATCGGGCGCTGGGTACTCAGGCAGTCCATATTGGAGATGAAAGAGTACGCAGCCCGCCATCACTTGTTCTTGTCGATCAACGTCTCGAAGCGTCAAATCGCGGACGGTTCGTTCCTTCAGGAGTTAGAGGAAGTGTTGCGTGACACAGGGTTTGACCCGCTCCTGCTCCATGTCGAAATTACGGAGAGCGAGGTCGGGGGCAACTTGTATGAGCTGCAACAGTTCATCCGTTCGCTCAAAGCGATTGGCGTCAAGATCTCACTCGACGACTTCGGTGTCGGCACATCGTCGCTGTCGTTCTTACAATCGCTGCAGCTCGACATCATCAAGATCGATCAAAACTTCGTCAAAGGGATTCCTGAGAACACGTTCGACCGGGCCCTCCTCGAAGGTCTGTACCAGACGTTCCATACGCTCGGGCTCGACATCGTCACCGAAGGGGTCGAACGTCCGGAACAGCTCGCGTTCGTGCTCGAGCATAGCGGTTCATTGATTCAAGGCTACCATTACAGCAAGCCGGTTCCGCTCGCGCAACTGGAGCATTATTTGAAGAACACGGCAACGATGTACGATTGGTGAAGGCGCCTCTGTGAAGAGGCGTCTTTATTATGTGAATTCCGTGTGAATTACGTTACAATTGGCAACATAGCTTGCAGGTGTTTCATAGAAAAGGTAAACTTGAAACAAATGAAAGAAAACGCTTACAATATTATTTTTTGATACTATTGAAGCGATTAAGGGAGGACTGGGTTCGATGCCTTTAAAACGATCGGCGCGGGCACCGTGGTCAAAAGCGATGATTCGCTCACAACTTGAAGTCGTGGATCAATTGCGACCACCTTCGCTCGTATTGACAAACGCCACATACTTAAACGTGTACGTGAAACAGTGGAAACAGGCTAACATATGGATTGAAAACGACCGCATCGTTTACGTCGGACCAGACGTGCCGGATTCGGCCGTCGAGACGGTCGACATGACCGGGAAATATATCGTACCAGGTTACATCGAGCCGCACGCGCATCCGTTCCAACTTTATAATCCGGCGACGCTGTCGAAGTATGCAGGCGAGCGGGGTACGACGACGCTCGTGAACGATAACATGCTTCTTTTTTTACAAGACAAGGAGCAAGCGTTTGCGCAACTCGAGGCGATTCAACAGCTCCCGACGAGCACGTATTGGTGGGCTCGACTCGACACGCAAACCGAGCTCGACCGCGACAGCGTCCTCGTCGACTCGGAGCGCGTCCACGCTTGGTTCAATCATCCTGACGTCGTCATGGCCGGAGAATTGACGGCTTGGCCGCGTACGTTAAAAGGTGACGATGAGATGCTCCAATGGATGCTCGACGCGGAGACGTGCGGTCTCCCGGTCGAAGGACATTTCCCTGGCGCGTCCGCGAAGACGTTGACGAAGATGGCGCTGATGGGTGTTCACAGCGACCATGAGGCGATGACGGCGAACGAGGCGTTATGCCGACTCGAACATGGCTATACGACGACACTCCGCCATTCGTCGATCCGTCCCGATTTGCCGGGCATGATTCGTGGGTTATTGGACGCAGGTCTCGAAGCGTTCGACCACTTGATGGTAACGACGGATGGTTCTACCCCTGGGTTTTATCAGGACGGCCTTCAAGACGCGCTCGTGAAGATTATGATCGAGGCGGGTCTGCCTGCCATCGAGGCGTATCGGATCGTGTCGCTCAACGTGGCGCGGCACTTCGGACTCGATCACGTCCTCGGCTCGATTGCGCCGGGACGGATCGCCCACCTGAACATCCTCGATGCGATCGATGAGCCGCGTCCGTCGGCCGTCATCGCCAAAGGCCAATGGATCTATCGGGATGGGGCCTCGTTCTTCCCGAACGAACTCATCGAGGCGGCGCTCGCGCTCATGCCGGCGACCGACGTCGCGATCGACTTGACGCCAAACGATTTATCGTTCAGCATGCCGGTCGGGCTCGATATGGTCAACTCGGTCATCATGAAGCTGTTTAAAATCACACACGACACCGGCCAAGACGAACTGCCGCGCGACTGCGACGAATCGTTCTTGATGCTGTTAGATAAAGAAGGGAAATGGCGGCTCAATACGGTACTTAAAGGGTTCGCCAACGATTTTGGCGGTCTTGTCAGCTCGTATTCGATCAGCGGAGACTACTTGATCCTCGGGAAGTGTAAACAAGACATGTTGATGGCGTTCGAACGGATGAAAGAGCTCGGCGGCGGGATCGTCCTCGTCGACCGGGGGGAAATCATCGCTGAGATCCCGTTACCGCTTTGCGGGATGACTTCGACAGAGCCGCTCGAACAATTGATTGTCCAAGAACAACGGTTGCGTGCCGAGCTGATCGCCCGCGGCTATCACTTCGAAGACCCGATCTATACGTTGCTGTTCCTGGCGTCGACCCACTTGCCTTACGTCCGGGCGACACCGCTCGGTATATACGAAGTTATGAAAAAACAAATACTATTTCCGGCAATTTTACGATGAACAGTTGAGTCCGAGCCGGTCGTGCTTTAGAATGATAAAGAAGTACGATGAGAGAGGATGCTTGCGGATGCAACTCGATAAATTACGAGGACGAGAGCTCGATCAGCTTTTTGAAGCGATTTTGAAGCTTGACACACTCGAAGACTGTTATCAACTATTCGAAGATTTAGCGACCGTGAACGAAGTGCAGGCGTTGTCCCAACGGTTAGAAGTGGCACGCCAAATTCGTGAAGGTAGCACGTATCATAAAATTGAAGAAGCGACAGGTGCTTCGACGGCCACGATTTCCCGCGTCAAGCGTTGCTTGAATTACGGGTCAGGCGGCTATGATCTTGCCCTTGAACGTCTACAACAATCAGAAGGTGACTCGTAAGAGTCATCTTGTTTTTGATGGAGAGGAGGCGCGAGATGCAAGATAAGTTCATGAAACGAAATTTACAACTGTTTTTCCGGAAGTTGACACCAATCCAGACGCTCGTGTTGATTTATAGCGCCGCGGTCGTCCTAGCCATCGTTTTGTTGGCGCTACCAATTGCGAGGCAACCAGGTGTGACGATTACGTTCACCGACCTCGTCTTCTTCGCGGTCAGTTGCGTCAGTGTCACCGGACTCACCCCGATTGTCGTGACCGATACGTTCTCGACATTTGGATTGTTTATCATTCTATTCATCGTCCAAGTGAGTGGGGTCGGACTGATCAGTCTCCACGTCATCATGTGGATTTTGCTCGGGAAACGAATCGGCTTCCGCGAGCGACAGTTGATTTTACGCGATCAAAACCAGACGTCGATGTCTGGCATCATCAAATACATCACTGAAATTGTCATCACCGTTATCGCGATTGAAGCGGTCGGCGCTGTCTTGCTCGGTGTCCATTACTTGAACTACTTTGACACGGCCGGAGAGGCGTTCCTGCAAGGCCTGTTCGGTTCGATCAGTGCGACGACTAACGCCGGATTCGATATTACCGGCAGTTCGCTCGCGCCGTTCCGTGAAGATCCGTTCGTCATCTTCACGCAAATCGTGCTCATGACTGGCGGCGCAATCGGCTTCCCGGTGCTCGTCGAGATTCGGACATATTTGACGAACCGGATCAGTCGCAAGAGTGGGAACTTCCCGCGTCGTTTTTCTTTGTTCACGAAGTTGACGGTATCGACGTTCTTCATTTTGATCGCCGTTGGAACGGTCGGTCTGTTCTTGTTCGAATACAATAACGCCTTCAAAGAGTTGCCGCTTTGGCTCGCGCTTTCCGATTCGTTGTTCCAGTCTGTGACGACGCGAAACGGAGGGCTGTCGACGGTCGACGTCAACTTGTTCTCCGAAGGCAGTATGCTGCTCTTATCCATCTTGATGTTCATCGGGGCCTCGCCGTCTTCTGTCGGCGGGGGGATTCGGACGACGACGTTCGCCGTCGCCGTGCTCGGGGTCATCGCGTTCATTCGCGGGGACTCGTCGATCAAGGTGTTCGGACGTGAGATCGTGCTCGAAGATATTTGGAAAGCGTTCGTGATCATCACGGTATCGCTCGCCGTCTTGTTGACGGGGGTCTTAGTGCTCACGTTCTTTGAAGACGCATCGCTCACGCGCATTTTGTTTGAGGCGTGTTCAGCGTTCGGGACGACCGGGCTTTCGGTCGGCCTCTCGTCGGAGTTTAGCAATGTCGGCAAATGGGTGCTCACGATGCTCATGTTCATCGGTCGGATCGGTGTCATCGCCTTCATCTTGCTCTTGCAACGGAGACAACCGAAGCGAATGTACAACTATCCGAAAGAATCGATTATCTTAGGTTAAGGAGATTGTGACATGAAGGCATTTTGGATCAATTTCGGTTACGTGTTCGCTGTTCCAGTGTTGCCGTTTATCGCCGTCGTGAACGGGACGGCGCTTTGTTCGCCGGATTCACCGCTACTCGATATCCCCGTGCTTGGCTTTTTCTTGGCCAACCCGCTCTGGTTCGTCCCGGTCTATGGTTTGTTCGCGCTCCTCGTCGCCAAATGGTTGACGGAGCGCGAGCGTAGCCGGACCGCACGTACATGACTTGCTTCGGCAAGTCTTTTTTTTGTCCAACAGATGCAACCTGTCCTAAAAATCGCTACACTAGAGAAGGTATCGAATGGAGGGAAGATGGATGGATTTTCAGACGTGGCGCCATGTGTTTAAACTGGACCCGAACAAAAAGCTCGATGAATCGGCACTTGCCGCGCTCGTCCGTTCAGGTACGGACGCGTTTCTCATCGGTGGTACGGACGGGGTCGATGCGGAGAACACGTTCGCCCTTTACGCACGGCTGCAAGGTTGCGGGATTCCGGTCGCGCTCGAGATGAGTCATCCTGAACACGCCATCCGTGGATTCGATCATTACTTTATCCCGACGGTGTTGAACGCCGGCACCGTCGATTGGGTCGTCGGTCATCAAATGCGGGCTTTCGAACGGTACGGCCATCTGTTTGACTCAAATAACGTGACCGGACAAGGGTATATCGTCTTGAATCCGGAAGCGAAAGTGGCCGCTGTGACCGGGGCGAGAGCAACGTTGACGCTTGAAGAAGTCGTCGCCTACGCCGAAACAGGTCATCATCTGTTCCGTCTCCCGTCGCTTTATCTCGAATATAGCGGCACGCTCGGTTCACCTGACGTCGTCAAAGAAGTGAAGCTGGCTTTACCCAATGCCCACGTGTTTTATGGGGGCGGCATCGACGGGAGCGACACGGCCCGGATGATGGCCGAATACGCCGACACGATCGTCGTCGGCAACATCATTTACGACAATCTCGAAGGGGCGCTTGCGACTGTGCAAGTAGTCCGTTAAAATAAGAACAAATGTTTGGAAATAAGGAAGGATACCCCCTATGTATAACTTAAGCGAAGAATTAGTCAAAGGCATGAACCCGCCACAAGCAGAAGCGGTCAAATATACAGACGGTCCGCTCTTGATCATGGCTGGTGCCGGATCAGGTAAGACACGTGTGTTGACGCATCGCGTCGCCTATTTGATGGCGTCGAAACAAATCGCGCCATGGAATATTCTCGCGATCACGTTCACGAACAAAGCAGCCCGTGAGATGAAAGACCGGATTGCCCGTCTCGTCGGCGGCGTGGCAGACGACATTTGGATTTCGACGTTCCACTCGATGTGTGTGCGCATCTTGCGCCGCGACATCGACCGGATCCGTTACGACCGTAACTTCTCGATTTTGGATTCGTCCGATCAGCTCACGGCGATCAAGCAAGTGCTCAAAGAGTTGAACCTCGATCCGAAGAAGTACGAGCCCCGGACGTTACTCGGGATGATCTCGAACCATAAAAATGAACTGCGCACAGCGAAAGACGCGGCCGGACTCGTCGGCAACAATCCGTACGAAAAAGTCATCTCGGACGTCTACACGGCGTATGAGAAGAAGCTGAAACACAACAACGTCCTCGACTTCGATGACCTCATCATGAAAGCGATCCAGTTATTCGAAGAAGCCCCGGACGTGCTCGCATTCTATCAGAAGAAGTTCCAATACATCCACGTCGATGAATATCAAGATACGAACCGGGCCCAGTATACGCTCGTCAAGATGCTCGCGGCCGCTCATGAGAACCTATGTGTCGTCGGTGACTCAGACCAGTCGATCTATCGCTGGCGCGGGGCCGACATCGCCAACATTTTGACGTTCGAGAAAGACTATCCGAGCGCGCACGTCATCTTGCTCGAACAGAACTATCGGTCGACGAAACGGATTCTAGAAGCGGCGAACGGGGTCATTAAAAACAACTCGACCCGTAAAGACAAAAACTTATGGACCGATAACGACGAGGGAGAGAAACTGCTCATCCACGTCGCCTCGGACGACCGGGACGAAGCGTTCTTCATCATCAACGAGATGAAAGAACTGCGCCAAGAAGGCATCGAATACGGCCAGATGGCCGTCTTATATCGGACGAACGCCCAGTCGCGTGGTCTCGAGGAAACGTTGCTCAAGTCGAACATCCCATACAAGATGGTCGGCGGCACGAAGTTCTATGAGCGTAAAGAAATTAAAGACATCCTGTCGTACTTGCGCTTGATCGCCAATCCGGACGAGGACCTCTCGTTCGTCCGCGTCGTCAACGAACCGAAACGCGGCATCGGCGCGGCGACGGTCGATAAGCTCGGCGACTTCGCCGGTATGCAAGGCGTCTCGCTCATGGAAGCGATTCGCGACATCGAACTGTCGGGTATCGCGCCGCGAGCGGCGACGAAGCTGACCGAGTTCCGCCAGCTTATGATCGACCTTCGGCAAATGGCAGACTATTTGTCGATCTCTGAACTGATTGAAGAAGTACTGAAGAAGTCAGGCTATGAAGAGATGCTTAAAATCGAGAAGACGCTCGAAGCCGAGAGCCGCCTCGAGAACTTACAAGAATTTCTCTCCGTCGCTCAAAACTTTGAGAAGGAGAGCGAAGAGCAGACGCTCGTCGCCTTCTTGACCGATTTGACGCTCGTCTCAGACCTTGACTCGCTCGAAGAGGTCGATGAGTTGCATCAAGTGACGCTCATGACACTTCACTCGGCAAAAGGGCTCGAGTTCCCGGTCGTCTTCTTGATCGGGATGGAAGAAGGGCTGTTCCCGCACAGCCGTTCGTTGAATGACCCGGAAGAGATGGAAGAAGAACGCCGTCTCGCCTACGTCGGCATCACCCGTGCCGAGAAGCGCCTTTATTTGACACGGGCTCAGTCGCGCATGTTGTACGGACGGTTCCAAAACAATCCGGAATCCCGTTTCTTGCACGAGTTGCCGGAAACGCTGCTCGAACGTTCGGGCAAAGCGAAAAAAGCGATGCCGTGGAATCCGGTCGAATCACCTGGGAAGTTGCCAGTCAATGGGTTCAGCTCGAAACCGAAGCCAAAAGTCGCCCAATCGTCAGGTGCCGAGTCGATAAGCTGGCAAGTCGGGGATAAAGCGAATCATAAAAAATGGGGACAAGGGACGGTCGTTCAGACACGTAGCGAGGGCGATCAGCTCGAACTTGATATCGCCTTCCCGCAAGTCGGCATTAAACGCCTGCTCGCCAAATTTGCCCCGATCGAAAAAGCGTGAGGTGATCGTATGGAGATGACAGAACACGTCGAAACGTTACGACAAAAGTTGAACCAATACGGCTATGAATATTATGTACTTGACCGGCCGAGCGTCCCGGACGCCGAGTACGATCGGCTCATGAACGAGTTGATTCAAATCGAGACGGACTATCCGGAGCTTAGGAGCCCGGATTCGCCGACGCAACGCGTCGGCGGTGCCCCGCTCGATGCGTTCGTGAAAGTGACGCACGATACCCCGATGCTCTCGCTCGGCAACGTGTTCTCGAAAGACGATTTGATCGAGTGGGTCGAGCGGATTGAAAAAGATCTTGGCTATGCCCCGTTGTTCGTCGCCGAGCTGAAGTTCGACGGTCTTGCCGTCTCGCTCAAATACGAAAACGGTCGCTTCAAGCGCGGGGCGACGCGTGGAGACGGGACGACAGGTGAAGACATCACGCAAAATTTGAAGACGATTCGCACGATCCCACTCCGTCTGAATGAGGATGTGACGTTTGAAGTACGCGGCGAGGCGTATATGCCGAAACGTTCGTTCGAACACTTGAACGACGAGCGGGAACGCCTTGGGGAGCCGTTGTTCGCGAATCCGCGTAATGCTGCCGCCGGGTCGCTCCGTCAGCTCGATTCGAAGATCGCGTCGTCACGAAATCTCGCCTTCTTCGCGTATGGGCTCGTCTCAAACGATGAGCTCGTCGCGTCACATGATGAGTCGCTCGAATACTTGAAGCGTCTCGGGATCGCCGTGAGCGGGGAATATACGACATGTCGGACAGCGGACGAGCTGTGGGACTATATCGAGATGTACGTGACGAAACGTTCAGAACTTCCGTATGAAATTGACGGGATCGTCATCAAAGTCGCCGCTTACGAAGAACAAGAACAGCTCGGTTTTACGGCCAAGAGCCCGCGCTGGGCCGTCGCCTATAAATTCCCAGCCGAAGAAGTCGTCACGACGATCGAAGACGTCGATTTCAGTGTCGGACGGACGGGGAAAGTGACGCCGCGGGCCCGGTTCGCGCCGGTCGCGGTCGCGGGATCGACCGTGACGTACGCGACACTCCATAACGAAGACTTTATCAAAGAGAAAGACCTTCGCATCAACGACCGGGTCGTCATTAAAAAGGCCGGGGACGTCATTCCGGCCGTCGTGTCCGCGCTCGTCAGCGAACGGACCGGGAACGAGGCAGAAATCGTTTTCCCGACTCGGTGCCCGGCTTGTGAGTCCGAACTCGTCCGCTTAGACGGTGAGGCGGATCATCGTTGCGTCAACCCGGAATGTCCGGCCCAACTGCTCGAAGGGCTGATTCATTTCGTGTCGCGACCAGCGATGAATATCGACGGTCTCGGTGAAAAAGTCATTACCCAGCTTCATGCGGCCGGCCTCGTCCATAACGTCGCCGACTTGTACGTCCTCGAGCGAGAAGCGCTCCTTGATTTAGAACGGATGGGTGAGACGTCAGTGACGAACTTGCTCGCCGCAATCGAACAATCGAAACAGAATTCGCTTGAACGGGTGTTGTTCGCCCTCGGGATTCGTCTCGTCGGTCAGAAAGCGGCCTCACTCATCGCAGAGCGGTTCGAGACGATGGACGCGATTATGGACGCCTCGGTTGAAGCGTTGATCGAGATTGACGGGATCGGGACGAAGATGGCGGAATCGATCGTTCTTTACTTCGAGAAGCCTGAGGCGCGTGAACTCGTCCGTGAACTCGATACGGCCGGTGTCAACTTGACGTTCAAAGGAGTGAAGCGGTCCGTCGCCGCCGACGCCCCGCTCGCTGGTAAGACGGTCGTCTTGACCGGGAAGTTGTATGAGATGACACGCGGTGAGGCGGGAAAACGGTTAGAACTCCTCGGCGCGAGCGTGACCGGAAGTGTCAGTAAGAACACCGATCTCCTCGTCGCTGGCGAGAAGGCAGGTTCAAAACTGTCGAAAGCCGAAGCGCTCGGTGTCGAAGTATGGGATGAATCGAAACTGCTCGCCTTTTTAGCGGAACACGTCTGAACGGAAGACCCTCAAAGAAGCGAGGGTCTTTTTTCATTGACTTGATTTATAAAAATCTCAGTATATGGACGGATTCACTAAAGTGGTGGACGGGTAATGAATAGTAACAACAAAATTGTAAATTTTTTCTGCAACCGAGGTACTCTTGACACCACGACTCGTGCACACTCACCCTCTATCTCCCCTCCGTGCCAGAGCGCTGTCGTCGGGACATTTTGTCACTGATGGACATACATCTTAGAGGAGGGGACCACCATGCGTAGCGCCACCAAACGGTTCACGGCATTCATCACGTTATTCGTTTTACTCATCGGCATGTGGGCACCAAACGTTCTTTATGCAAGCGACACGACGGAAACGAGCACTCTGTACGTCCAAGTCGATCTCACCGCTGAAGAGCAAGCGACACTAGACGAAGCTAGTCTTGTCTATGCCGATATTACGTATTATGGGGTTCGCGAGACCGCGGACGTCTGGCGTTTTATCGTGGACGTTCAAGCAGTCGAGACGTCCTTGATTGATCAAGTCACGTTATATAACGAGGAAGGCGTACCGTACTCGTTTACGCCAGCATCGATTACAGCTGAGCTACCGATTGAAGAGCTACCGATTGAAGAGCCAGCGCTCGAGGTGACAGAACCTGGTGTCACCAACGAGAGCAGTGAACCAATGAGCGAAGTGGCAGAACCTGGTGTCACCGACGAGAGCAGTGAACCAGTGAGCGAAGTGACAGAACCGGCAACCGAAGCGCCGATGACCGAAGAAGTGGCAGCAACGACGGTCGAACCAGCGGTCGCAATCGGACTTGAAGTCGGCAAAGAGGCGAACATCGACCAAGCCGTCGTCGGAGGGAGCATCCCTTATACGTTCGTCATCGAGAACACGGGCGATGCGACGTTGACGATCACGTCGATTGAAGACGAGTTTTTCAGCGGTGGGATTCAAGACGATGCCATCACTGCTTTCAACGAGGAAGTACGCAGCAAGTTGACGGCGCTCATCGGTGACGATGGTCTCGCTTCCGGCGAACGCGTCGAAACGACTGTAATTCTCGATGTGCCGAGCGACTACGACCAAGTGATGCATCCTGAAGTTGGGAACATCTTCCGTGTCGCTGCGACAGATGAATCGGGGCGTGTCGTCAACGCCGAAAGTCAGCAAATCGTTTTGCTCAACCGGCTCGATTTCACGGTCACGAAAGTCGCGAACCCGCAAACGGTTCATCCGGGCGAGACGATCCTCTATACGTACACGCTCACGAATACGTCGAACGTCACCCTTTACTTCGTCGACGTGGTGGAAGAGTGGACGAGCGGCGCTTTGACAGCGAAAGAACAACGCGAGACGACAGAGGTGCTCCGCGACGGGATGCGAGCGCTCGCTGAAGTCGAGAACGGATTGATTCCGGGCGAGGAAGTCGTGCTCGAACTAGAAAAAGTGTTGCTGCCGTCATACGATGTTCGAGCCGGGGGGATTTTGACGAACCGGGTCACGTTCACGTTTGAAGTCAACGAGGCAGCTCGCGTCTCCCGGGCGGCGGAAACGACAGTCCACGTCAAACAAGCGATTCCGGAGCGGGAAGACGAGGAAGCATACGTACCAGAACCGACCACGCCCGTGTCACCTGAGCAAGGCACATTGCCAATGACCGGCACGACCGAGACGTGGGCTACTGTGATTGGCCTCGTCTTGATCGTACTTGGCCTATTGTTCTTCACACACCGGCGCCGGCCGTCTTCAAAAACTTGAGCATACGTCCTTCGATGAAAGTCGAGGGACGTATTTTTGTGATTCTCGACTGATTCCGCTTCGACACTTTTTTCAACAGACGATTTTGTTATAATGGACGAAGTGTATAACGAATTGATTCGTCAAAGGAGTTTGGACATAGATGAAATGGAAACAAATAATAATCCCCGCTCTCGCCGCGACGGTATTTCTCGGTGGGTGTTCAATGAAAATTCCGATGGGGGAAGAAGAAGTGACGCCGACCGGGAACGAGACGACGTCAGAAGGTGTCACACAAGCGATTGAAGCGCGTGACTCGTATTACCAGATGATAATTCCATTCAAGCCGGCCGCAGCGCGCGGGCTCGCCCAACGCCAAGTCAGCTCATCGCTCGAACTAGAAGAAGTCGAGCTTGGTCTCATGCGTCATTCGACCGGCGCGTTCGCGCCTGAACAATACGTTTATCAAGAAGGGCAATTATTGAAGGCTGAAGACGTCTCTCGTCTGCTCGGACGAAAAGATAAAACGTCTGAAGGTCTGACACCGCTCAACCCGGCCTATGCGAACGGGACGGCAGAAGTGGCAGATGCCAAGTTCGTCGAAGAAAACAAGAAGTCGCCGCTCTATTTGGCGTCGCTCGTCGAACAAAACTATATGACAAAGACGGATAGCGGATATCAACTCGACGGTGTCTCATTCGCCCTCATTTTGAACCGCGAGTACGTCTTCCAGGCCCCGAACTTCGGTCCGACCTACACGGAAAAGTTAGATGCGAAAAAAGTCATCGCAGAAGGGGAACGGATGGCAAATGAACTCGTCGCACAACTGCGGAAGCGTGAAGACTTTAAGGGTCTTGACATTAACGTCGCCCTATACATGAAGTCGGCGCAAGGGTCACCGACACCGGGCAATTATGTCAAGTCAGCGTTCGTCGGGGAAGGTGCGGAAGTGGCCGCGTCTGATTGGAAAGCAATCGACGAGAAGTACTACTACTTCCCATCGAATACGGCGACGACCGAAGTGCGTGATGACGCACAGAAGTTCACGTTGTTTAGCGACCGAATCGCTGATGTCTTCCCTGACTTCAGCGGCATGATCGGTAAAGGATTCTATCAGAACGGTGACTTGTCACGCATCGAGATCGACATCCCGATCCAATTCTACAGCCGGGCCGAACTCGTCGGTTTCACGCAACACGTCGTCGGTTTGCTTGAGAACCGTTGGGAATACAATCGGAACGTCCCGGTCCGTATCAATGTCACCTCACTCGGTGGCACACAAGAAGTGACGATCGTGTTCGAAGAAGGCATGGCTACACCGAAAGTTTACTTTTAACAGAAGAGGTGCTTCGTAATGAAACGAAGCGCCTCTTTTTTTCGTATGTATTGTAACGAGGAAAATCTTTGACCTTCTTTGACCAAATCGGTAGAATAGACTTAACAGAAACGGGAAAGAATAAGGTGAGGTGAATCGAGATGACGAAAAACTACTATGACGTGCTTGGCGTGTCGAAACAGGCATCCGACCAAGACATTAAGCGAGCTTATCGAAAATTAGCGAAACAATATCATCCGGATGTGAATAAAGAGCCGGGGGCACAAGATCAGTTCAAAGCAATCCAAGAAGCGTTCGATGTGTTGAGCGACCCCGACAAGAAAGCGAATTATGACCGTTACGGCAGTCCGGAAGGCCCGACGTTCGGTCAAGGGACGTATGACGGTGACGGATACGGGGAAGGTTCGGCGCAATTTGAAGACTTGTTCCGTCAGTTCGGTGGCGGATCACGCACGACGTCGCGGACGTTCGGATTCGACGACATGTTCGGAAGTTTCTTCAACCAAGCGGTAGAAGAAGACTTAGATGAGACGGTCCGGGTCAACGTGCCGCTCAGCCAGTTGACGAGTGATTCGAAAGTGAGTTTGCGCCTGCAAACGGGTACGGTCAACGTGAAGATTCCGCAAGGCGCCCATGAGGGCCAGAAACTTCGACTGAAAGGCAAGAGTAGCAAAGTCGGTCAATCAGGCGACCGGGGCGATGTGTACGTCGAACTCCATTTCACCGATGACGAGACGTATCGACGAGAAGGAGCGAACGTCATCACCGTCAAACGGTTGCGGCCACTCGCTTTCCTAGACGGTACCGAAGTCGTCGTCGCGACGCTCGACGGCGGCCGCGTCAAGCTTAAAGTCAAACCGGGCTCACGTCCGGGCCAGCGGATGCGGATTCCGGGTCGTGGTTTCATGACCGCTTCAAAAGTCCGGTCCGACTTGTTCATCCAACTCGAGGTCGACTTGCC
The DNA here is from genome assembly GCF_004337105.1 of Exiguobacterium sp. SH3S1. Taxonomy (NCBI): domain Bacteria; kingdom Bacillati; phylum Bacillota; class Bacilli; order Caryophanales; genus Exiguobacterium; species Exiguobacterium sp. SH3S1. The sequence continues at coordinate 28,814 of NZ_SJUW01000013.1, forward strand.
GCTCGACGCCGCCCACCGGTCTGTTTATGAACAACTAGAACGCTGAGCATAAGGAGGAAACAACATGGATTTCAATCGATTTACAGATAAAGCGCATGAAGGGATCGTCAGTTCGCAAGCACTTGCTAAACAGTATCATCATAGCGAGATGAATGAATGGCACGTCCTCGCCTCGATGATTTCGCAAGCTGACGGCATCATTCCACTGTTGTTGCAAAAGATGGAGTTGAACGTCGCGGAGATCGAGGCAGAGGTCGCGATGGCACTCAAGAACGCACCGAAACTTCAAAACCCGACGACACCGATGATCTCGGCCTCGCTGCTTAACGTGTTGACGACAGCTGAGCGTGAAGCGACCGGTATGAGTGACGAGTACGTCTCGGTCGAACACATCTTGCTCGGCATCCTCCTCAACAAGAGCCAGACGCAAGCGATGCTCGAGCGTAAAGGCGTGACCGAGGACAAGTTGCGCGAGGCGCTCGTCGCCGTGCGCGGCAACCGACGCATCACGTCGAAGTCACCGGAAGCGACGTACGACGTCTTGACGAAGTACGGCCGTGATTTGATTCAAGAAGTGAAGACCGGAAAGATCGACCCCGTCATCGGGCGTGACAGTGAGATTCGCCGCGTCATCCGCATCTTGAGCCGGAAGACGAAAAACAACCCGGTGCTCATTGGGGAGCCAGGGGTCGGGAAGACGGCGATCGTCGAAGGGCTTGCCCAGCGCATCGTCCGCGGTGACGTCCCGGAAAGCTTAAAAGACAAGACGATTTTCAGTCTCGACATGAGCTCGCTCGTCGCCGGTGCCAAATATCGCGGCGAGTTCGAGGAACGGTTACAAGCGGTCTTGAACGAAGTGAAAGAGGCGGAAGGGAAGATCATCCTCTTCATCGACGAGTTGCACACGATCGTCGGGGCCGGTAAATCGGAAGGCGCGATGGACGCGGGCAACATGCTCAAACCGATGCTCGCCCGCGGTGAACTTCACTGTATCGGCGCGACGACACTCGATGAGTACCGCCAATATATCGAAAAAGACCCGGCGCTCGAACGGCGCTTCCAGCAAGTGCTCGTCGCCGAGCCGGACGTCGAAGACACGGTCTCGATTTTGCGCGGATTGAAAGAGCGCTTTGAGATCCATCACGGCGTCCGCATTCATGACAACGCGCTCGTCGCGGCGGCTGTGCTGTCGAATCGCTACATCACCGACCGGTTCATGCCAGACAAGGCGATCGATCTTGTCGACGAATCGTGTGCGATGATCCGGACCGAGATGGAATCGATGCCGGCTGAACTCGACGAACTCGTACGCCGCGTCATGCAACTTGAAATCGAAGAGGCCGCTTTGAAGAAAGAGAGCGACGAGGCTTCGAAAAAACGTCTCGACGTGCTCCAGCAAGAGCTCGCCTCGACGCGTGAACAAGCGGATGCGCTCCGCCTGCGCTGGGAGAACGAGAAAGAGTCGACACACCGCGTCCAACACATTCGCGGGGACCTCGAGAAAGTGAAGCTCGAACTGCAAGAAGCCGAGAGCCGCTACGACTTGAACCGGGCTTCCGAGTTGAAGTACGGACGGATTCCAGAGCTCGAACGTGACCTCGCCGAAGCGGAGCGTCTCGCCGGCTCGGTGACGCGTGAACTCGTCCGGGAAGAAGTGACGGAAGAAGAGATCGCCGAGGTCGTCTCGAAATGGACGGGCATCCCGGTGACGAAGTTGACAGAAGGTGAGCGCGACAAGTTGCTCAACCTCGAGACGGTACTGCATCAACGTGTCTTCGGACAAGATGAGGCGATCCGACTCGTCAGCGACGCCGTCATCCGGGCCCGGGCCGGCATTAAAGACCCGAACCGTCCGATCGGCTCGTTCCTGTTCCTCGGTCCGACCGGGGTCGGGAAGACCGAGCTCGGGAAAGCGCTCGCCGAAGCGATGTTCGATTCTGAAGACCACATCGTCCGTCTCGACATGAGTGAGTACATGGAGAAACACGCCGTATCTCGCCTCGTCGGGGCACCTCCAGGATACGTCGGCTACGAAGAGGGCGGTCAATTGACCGAAGCGGTGCGCCGCAGCCCGTACTCGGTGCTCTTGCTTGACGAAGTCGAGAAAGCACACGCCGACGTGTTCAACATCTTGCTACAATTGCTCGATGACGGTCGCTTGACCGATTCACACGGTCGCGTCGTCGACTTTAAGAACACGATCGTCATCATGACCTCAAACATCGGGGCCGACATTTTACTCGAGGCCGCGAAAGACGGTATCATCGATGAAGAGGAAGAACGTCAAGTCATCGAGCGGCTCCGTCGCCACTTTCGGCCGGAGTTCTTGAACCGGGTCGATGAGACGATCTTGTTCCATCCGCTCACGCGCGCCCAAATCGGGCAAATCGTCGAGAAAGCGGTCGCTCGGATGGGCAGCCGCTTGACGGCACGCTCGATTCGGATCGAAATCTCGGACGCGGCGAAAGCGTTCATCGCCGACGAAGCATACGAGCCACAGTTTGGCGCCCGTCCGATCAACCGTTACGTACAACGGACGATCGAGACGAAGCTCGCGCGCGGCATTCTCGCCGGTGACGTCGAGGATGGTCAGACCGTCATGATCGACGTCGAGAACGGAGAATTGACGCTCCGTCCGACGACGGTGGCGTACTAAACAATAAGGAGCACAGGCCTCGGCCTGTGCTCCTTATTTAGCGTGTTCAGGTTGATACGTGCAATACGGCTCCTCTGCCTTATAGTCGCCGGTGACGGCGTAGGCTCGGGCACGCGATCCGCCGCATAAGTAACGGTATTCGCAGTAGCCGCATTTGCCGCCGTGCGTGTCCGGGTCCCGCAGCGTCTTGAACACCGGATGTTTCCGATAAATCTCGGCAAGCGGTGTCGTTTTGACATTGCCGCACTTGATCGGCAGGAAGCCGGACGGTTGAACATCACCGGTGTGAGAGATGAAGACGAAGCCGTTGCCGTCATTCGTCCCGCGCGGCGCTTTGGCGAGGTCGTCATGCGGATGACCGATCGGCGCGAGTCCTGCGTCTTTCCGTTTTTGATTTTCTTGCCGGGCGACCCGGCGATAGAACTGGGCCTCGGTCGTCGAGATGATGTATGGCACATGTTCTTGCAGCGCGAACGCCCAGCGCAGCACGTCCTCATGTCGTTCCGGCGAGATCGGTTGCAGGAGCGAGCCGCGACCGGTCGGGACGAGGAAGAACAGCGTCCAGACCGAGACGCCGAGCTCACCGACGAGTTTCGCGATCTCTGGCAGTTGGTCGACGTTGTACTCGGTCACGGTCGTATTGATTTGGAACGACATGCCTTCCTCCCGGAAATAGGAGATGCCGCGGATCGTCCGCTCGAAGCTGCCGCGTGTCCCCCGGAAATAATCGTGCGCTTTCGCGTCGGCACCGTCGAGCGAGAACGCCCAGCGTGTCAACCCGGCCGCTTTGGCCCGTCTGACCGCGTCATGAGTCACCCGTGGCGTCGCTGATGGGGTCATTGAGACGCGCATGCCGAGTGACGCCGCGTATTCAGTCAACTCGAACAAGTCTTCACGCATGAGTGGGTCACCGCCTGTGAAGACGAGAATCGGGTTGTCCATCGCGTAAATGTCACGAATGAGCGCTTTGCCTTGCGCCGTGTCTAATTCATCCGGGTAACGATGGTACTGCGCCTCGGCCCGGCAATGGACGCAAGACAAGGCGCAGGCGCGCGTCACTTCCCAGATGACGATGAACGGGTTCTCGTTGTAATCAATCCGTTTCATGAGCGCACTACCTGCTTCGCCGTCATCGCCCGCATGACGGCCTGTTTGGCGGAATCGACACAGTCGGGAAGCCCGACCCCGTGTAAGATCGCCCCGCACGCCTCGACGCCATCGAGAGCGGCCAAGGCATGTTCGAACGCGTGCACATGTTGCTTATGACCGACCTCGTATTGTGGCATCGTATCGACGTGGCGCTCGACTTTCGTGAAAAGCGGTGTCCCGACGTGTTGAATTTTGCGGAGCTCGTTTAACGCAAACTCGGCGACCGCTTGATCCGTTGCAGCTAATAAGGCGGGCACGTGATCGGAACCGATATAGACGCGCAAGAGCGCCTTACCTTTCGGTGCCATGTGAGGCCATTTCTTATGCATCCAACTGCAGGCGGTCAACGCATTGGCTTCCGCTTTGGCGATGACGTAACCTGTCCCGTCGAGCGCCGCCACATCTTTCTCGTCGAACGCAGCGAGGACGGTGATCGATGAGGTGCGCTTCAATTGAGATAATCGCTCCGCCTCGGGGATTCCGAGGATCGGGCCGAGCGCATTCGGCGAAGTCGCTAAGATGATGCCGTCAAACTGTTCGATCGTGCCGTCCTCGAGTTCGATCTCATGAGGGCGGACCGAGGCGACACTGGTGCCGGTGTAGAGGCGGTCGATCGACGGACGGAGCGCCTCGATGAGGATTCCGAGCCCGTTTTGTAACGATAAAAACTTCCCGGCCTCACGCGGTTTCACTCCGGCTTGTACAGGCGGCGTGAGTGCTTTCATGCCGAGAATCAAGCTGCGTGTTTTTTGTTCAATCGTGATAAACTGAGGGAAAGTAGACTCGATGCTCATATCTTGAAGCGTCCCGTTATAAATGCCTGATAGGAGCGGTTCGATCATCGATTCGACGACTTCAGAGCCGAGCCGGGTCCGGAAAAACGTGTCGAGCGAAATGTCTTCGCCCGCATAGACGCGGGGGAGCACCAAGTCCATCCCGGCCCGAGCCTTTCCACGCCACGTGAACAGGTCGGTCTTCACCATCGGCCAAAATTTCGTGGGAATGCCCATGACGGAACCTTTTGGCATTTGCCGTAACTTGTTTCGAACGTATATGTAAGACGTGCCAGTCTGTGAACGAACGAGCTGTTCATCAAGACCGAGTTCGGTGATGAGCTCGGTCAACGTCGGCTTTCTGGCCATATAACCGTCGGGACCGCATTCGAGTACAAATCCGTCCCGATAAACCGTCTTGATTTTCCCGCCGACCCGATCACTCGATTCATAGAGTGTGACGTGTGCACCAGCCTGTTTCGCATAGTAGGCAGCGGCCATACCCGTGATGCCGCCCCCGATAATCGCAATGTTGTTCAATCGATTCACCCATTTCTATAATAGTCTTCGAATTAACCGTACCGAGAATATGCGTGTAGACATAGGATAAGTATCACGCGGTTCTAGACGAAATTGTCACGGATGAAAGGGAGGGGCGACTATGGTTTGGTTCGGCATCACAGCTTCGATTGTCGTCGTTGGGATTGTCGCATTCATCGCCGCGATGAACCGACATGGAGAGAAGCTTGCCGGGGATGAGGAAAGTCCGCCGGTCATTTGGGCCGACGAGGACTGGTACAAGCCAGGATCGTCCAAAGATGACGGTCCGCCTGATGGCTAAGCTTGAGAAGATATGATAAGATGAGCCGGTTGTAAACTATCGGATATGAGGTGATTTTGATGAACGTATTAGAACAGCAGTTGGCACATTTGGTCGACGAGTGCCGTCCGTATACGGCTCAAGGAAAAGTGGCGGATTATATCCCTGAGCTCGCACATGTCAAGGACGACTTGCTCGGCGTGGCGATTTGCCTGCCTGACGGTTCTTACATCCATGCGGGTGATGTCCATCATAAGTTTACGATCCAAAGCGTCTCGAAAGCACTCGCGCTTTGTTACGTGTTGATGGAGTTCGGCGAGGACTTCGTGTTCTCGAAAGTGGGGATGGAGCCGACGGGTGATGCGTTCAACTCGATCGCCAAGCTCGAAGAGACCGTGCCATCAAAACCACTCAATCCGATGATTAACGCCGGGGCGCTAGCCGTCACGAGCATGATATTAGGGGATACGGCGGAACTTAAAATTTATCAGTTCCGTCAATTTTTAGCGACGTTGCTCGACGTGCCGGTCGAAGAAGTGACGTACAACGAAAAAGTCGCCCGCTCGGAATACGAGACGACCGACTTGAACCGGGCCTTGCTTTATTTCATGCGCCACCACGGCATCGTGGAAGGTGACGTCGATGAGATCATCGACGTCTATACGAAACAATGTGCCATCGAGATCGACTGTTTTGACTTGGCCCGCATCGGACGGGTGCTCGCGGGCAACGGGGAAGACCCGGTCACAGGCGAAGAGTTGATTCCGCGCCGGGTCGTCCGCATCGTCAAAGCGATCATGACGACTTGTGGCATGTATGACGCCTCCGGTGAGTTTGCGGTCCGTGTCGGTCTGCCAGGGAAGAGCGGGGTGTCGGGTGCGATTCTCGCGACCGGGAAGCACGAACTCGGACTGAGCGACGTCGGCTTCGGGATTTTCGGCCCCGCGCTCGACTCAAAAGGCAATTCGATTGCTGGTATGAAGCTACTCGAACTGCTCGTCGAACGCTACACGTCACGCTAGAGCTTGATAGCGTCGACAGAAGCGTCAAGTTGCTCGTGCAGTGTGTCGATGAGTCGTTCATACGCCGAAACGTATTCGGTCGGCGGTGAAAAATCGGTCCAGCGCAGCAGCAATTGATGACGGTCGTTCATCTCACCGAGCTCGGTTTGGAGCCGTTTTAACTTTTGGACCTGGTCTTTCGAGGCCTTTTCTTCGTAGTTTAACAAGTACTCGTGCAAGTAGCGTTCACGCTTCACGGCGAGCCGGACTTTATGGAGTGCCTCGAGCCGGTCATGCTTTGATGTGGCGTGGTGGTGGGACTCGACGCGGCGTTTCCGCTCCGATTTTGCCTTATCGAGAAACGCTGAGGCGTCTTGCTTCTTTAACGAGCGATACAATTGACCGCCGATGAAGCGGCGCACTTGTTGGTCGAGCGACGGCGTCATCTTTTCGGTGACGCGCGAACTTAATAATGTCCGGTCTTTTTCGCGGTTCGCTTCCATGTGATCGGCAAACGCCTGCTCGAGCCCGGTCTCGAGCGCGAGACCTTGGAGCAACACGTCCCCGTCACGGACCGCGCCGAGCGCTTCCATCAGCTGTTTCAATTGCCGATACGTAGAAGGTTTCGTGTCGTACAGTTGCATGAACGTCAGCAACTTGCGCAAATGGACCCGGGCCTGATGCACGTCTTCTGTGTTTTGAAAGGTGAGCGCTTCGGTCATATAATGGTTGAACGTATTCCATGTTTCCAATAGTTCGTACTTTAGCTTCTCTGCATTCCGTTGATTCATCCGAATTTGTTCCTTTCTGAAATGAGATGAGGGTTGTCCATGTATCAAACGCATTCACTTAACGAAAAAATAAAATTATTTTTTACGATTTTCTTTCCGATTTTAGTAACACAAGTATCATTTTACTTAATCAGCTTCTTCGATACGGTCATGTCAGGCCGAGCCGGAGCCGTCGACTTGGCTGGCGTCGGTGTCGGCTCGAGTCTATGGATGCCGGTCTATACGGGACTGAGCGGGATTCTGCTTGCCGTCGCACCGATTGTCGCTCAGGCGCTCGGGGCCCGTAATATCCAACATATCCAACGGACGCTGTATCAAGGCGTTTACTTAGCGATCGGACTGAGTATCGCGACACTCGTCCTCGGTGCGTTCCTCGTTCCGGCCGCAGTGGACGGGATGGGGCTAAGCGAGGAAGGAAAACGGATCGCCAAAGGTTATTTGCTCGCGCTCGGATTCGGCGTCTTGCCGATGTTCTTGTTCAACGTGCTCCGGACGCTCATGGATTCACTCGGAAAAACCCGGATTTCCATGTTGCTTATACTATTAGGGTTACCCATTAACGTCGGGTTAAACTACATCTTCATTTTCGGGAAGCTCGGAATCCCTGCTTATGGGGGCATCGGAGCCGGCATCGCTTCCACCATCACCTATTGGCTTCTCTTCTTCATGGCGTTCGCGTTCGTCCGGAGCGGGAAACCGTTCCTTGAGTATCGGTTCCTGCGCGCGCCGGATCGTTTAGCATGGCCGCGCCAAAAAGAGCTGCTCAAGCTCGGGACGCCGATCGGCCTCGCCATCTTTGCCGAGGTCAGCATCTTCGCGGCCGTGACCCTGCTCCTTAGCGAGTACGGGGACAATATCGTCGCCGCCCACCAAGCGGCGATCAACTTTGCCTCGTTCGTCTATATGTTGCCGTTGTCCGCTTCGAGCGCTTTGACGATTGTCGTCGGCTATGAACTCGGTGCGCGCCGACTCCAAGACGCGGTGCGCTATGCCAAGATTGGGATCGCGCTCTGTCTGGCCGTATCGTCATTTTCAGGCGCCTTGTTGTTCTGGCAGAATGAACGCGTCGCCGCCATTTATACGAATGACGCCGCTGTCGTGGAACTTGCGGCCCACTTCATGATCTTTGCGGTCTTCTTCCAATTGTCTGACGCCGTCGCCGCACCGATTCAAGGCATCTTGCGCGGTTTCAAAGACGTCAACGTGACGCTCGTATTGTCGCTCATCGCCTACTGGGTGATTGGGCTGCCGCTCGGTTTCTTACTCGCGGAACGGTTCGGATTCGGTCCCGATGGTTATTGGATCGGGCTCATCGTCGGACTTGCCGCCGGGGCAGTGCTCTTGTTCATGCGCCTCGTCCATATCGTCAAACGATACAATGCCAAAGCAGCTGTCGAAGAGACAGCGTGACAGAATAAGGTTGAATCTGGTTCGCCCGGGTTCAGCCTTTTTTTGTTTGAGTCGCAGGGAAGTCGGGCAAATGACTGATGATTTGATGATTTTTTTAAAATGAATAAATTGGTCTATACAACTATACTGATTTTTGTTATGCTATTGTCGAGAATAGTAGTGAAAGGGTGGATGACTGATGATGGTGATTATTAACGCACACCTCGTTTCTGGACAAGAGACGTGGGAACGGGGTTACGTTCGGATAAACGGGGCGACGATTGAAGCGGTCGGGGCGATGGCTGACTATGAGGCCGGAGATGAGACAGTGCTCGATGTCGCGGGAAAACTCGTGACACCGGGCATGATTGATATACATGTTCACGGGGGTTATGACGTCGACACGATGGATGCGGACCGAGACCGGTTACGACTCCTCAGTCAATCGATGCTCGCCGAAGGGGTGACCTCGTTTTTTGCGACGACGATCACGCAGTCACCGAAAGCCATCACCAAGGCGCTCGAGTCTGTCCGAGACGTCATCGAGTCAAACGAGACGACGGTTGCCGGTATCCATCTAGAAGGACCGTTCGTCAACGTCGAGAACGCGGGGGCTCAACCGGCAGAATATATTATCGATCCTGACGCCGAACAGTTTCGCATCTGGCAAGACGAGGCGGGCGGTCACATCCGACTCGTCACGTACGCACCAGAACGCCCGGGCGCACGAGAGCTTGAGCGGGCGATGATGGAATCGGGTGCCATCGGCTCAGCCGGTCACACGAATGCGACGTTTGCCGAGAACAAAGCGGCTGGCGTGAAGCACGGCACACATTTATACAACCAAATGCGCGGGCTGCACCACCGTGAACCGGGGACGGTCGGTTACTGCCTGTTAGAACGCGACGTCATGGTCGAAATCATTCCGGACGGGATTCACAGCCGTCCGGAGATGGTCGATTTCGCGTATCGCTTGAAAGGCGCGGACGGTCTCGTCGTCATCACGGATGCGATGCGGGCGAAAGGTCTTCCGGACGGGCGTTACGAGCTAGGGGGACAACCGGTCATCGTCGAGGATGGTGCGGCGCGGCTTGAAGCCGGTAACTTGGCTGGAAGTGTGTTGACGATGGACGCGGCGTTCCGCAACATCATCGCCTTCACCGAGTGCACGATTCAAGAAGCCGTGAAGATGACGTCCGCGAACCAAGCCGCGGAGTTTGGCATGAGTAAAAAAGGGTCAATCGCAGCCGGGTTTGACGCTGATCTCGTCATCTGGGACGGCTCATTGACGGTCGAGCAGACAATTCACCAAGGACGCATCGGATTTGAGAAGGAGGACGTGAAATGAATATATTAGTAGCGAAGACACCAGCGGACGCTGAACAGATTGCCTACACGCTTATTAAAGAGCGGTTGGCCGGGAAACGGGAGTTCATACTCGGGCTGGCGACGGGGAGCACGCCGGTCGGGATGTATAAAATGTTCAAGCAGGACCAGCTCGATTGCCGCCATGTGACGAGCGTCAATTTGGACGAATATATCGGGCTTGCTCCGAGTCATCCTCAAAGCTACTATCATTTCATGGAAGAACGTCTGTTCAACGATGTTCCGTTCAAAGAAAGCCATCTTCCGCGTGGTGACGCAAAAGACCCTGATGCTGAAGCGGAGCGGTATGAACAGCTCGTCCGATCAATCGGTGTCGATCTGCAACTGCTCGGGATCGGTGAAAACGGGCATATCGCGTTCAACGAACCGGGGACGGCGCTCGATGCGAAGACGCACGTGACAGCGCTCACCGAGTCGACGCGGGAAGCGAATCGCCGCTTCTTCGATGCAAGCGAAGAAGTCCCGACGCACGCGATCACGATGGGACTCGATACGATCATGAACGCGCGCGAGATTGTTCTCGTCGCAACGGGAGACCGAAAAGCGAACGCGGTCCATCACATGATCGAAAGTGTGCCGTCTGTCGATTGGCCCGCGACGATTTTGCAGGCGCATCCGAGTGTCACGATCGTACTTGATACCGAGGCGGCCTCACAGTGCGCGCAAGCTTTACAGGCACGCGGAAGCGAAGCAGCCGAACGCTTCTTCTCGATCCGCTCATAACCGTTCAACCTGGGGACGCACGTCCCCAGGTTTTTTTGGTTGCGATTATGGGAAATTGTATGGAAATGAGTTTGTCATCAAAACGTTTTCGACAAAACTCGAGGATTCCTCTATAATAAGTGAAGCTCGTATCATTCGACCGTGAAGGAGAAAAACATGAACTCAAGAACCCAGGCGCGTAGACGGCGTAAAGGTCCGTCTACGTTTTATAAAGTGTTCAGCTCGCTGATCCTCATTGCCGTCATCGTCGGCTCTAGCATGTATGGGGCGGCTTTTTATAAAGCGCACAACATGTTGTCCGGCACACAAGTGACGCTCGAGGACGACCCGACGATCGAACCGACCCGGTTTGATAAAGAGGACACCGAAAGTTTCCTCGTGCTCGGCACCGACCTCTCCCCGCAAAAGAAAGCGCGAGGGGAGTTCGGTCGCTCTGACGTCATGATTGTCGTCATTTTGAACAAGAAAGACAAGCAGACGACGATGCTCAGTATTCCGCGAGACTCGTACGTCAATATCGATTACACAGGATTCGATATCCCGTACGGTAAGACCGGTCTTGATCAAGACAAAATCACGCACGCCTACTACTTCGGATCGATGGACGAGTCGGATCCGAACAACGGTATGCGCATGTCGACGAATACGGTTGAAGACCTAGTCGGTGTTGAAATCGACCACGTCGTGTCGCTCAACTTCCAAGGCTTCGTCGACTTCATCGATGCCGTCGGAGGCGTCGAAATCGACGTTCCGTTCTCGTCTGAACAGAAGAGTTATGACGCATCCCGTGAAGCCGTCCAAGTCGAAGCCGGTCTTCAGCAGCTGTCGGGTGAAGAAGCACTCGCTTATGTCCGAAATCGCTATGACGACCCGCGCGGGGACATCGGGCGCGGCCAACGTCAAATGGAAGTCATCAACGCCGTGCTCGAGCAGTCGCTCGGCACGTCATTGATCAACAACTATGACAAAGTGCTCAAAGCGGTCGGTGACAACATGCAGACGACGCTCGGACCGAACGACTATATGCGTTTGATCGAAGACGTCGGTGCGCTCAACAACACGGTTCAATATCAATTGACCGGAGAAGGTGCGCGTGGTAATGACGGCCACTTCTATTACTTCTTGAACGAACCGTTGCTCGACGAGGTCCGGTACCGTGTGCAACAAGCGGATTCCGGCAACGAAGTCGAAGCGATGACGGAGACGGAGCTCGAGTCTTATATGTTCGACCCGTCCGGCATCACATACGAAGCCCAATAAAAAATGGTTTGCCCTCAGCGGGGCAAACCATTTTTTAGGTGCGTTCCATCGCGACAGTGAACGAATACGCATCGCCGCGGAACAAAGAACGACTGTATTCGAACATGTCGCCGTTCTCGAGATACGTCCGTTGGTCGATCAATAGGACGGGCGCGTTCGGGGAGATGGTCAACAGCTTCGCTTCAACAGGTCCGGCGCTTCGGGCTTCGAGCGTCTGTGTCGCGTTTTTCAAACGCAGGCCGGACTGTTCGGCGAACTCATAAATCGAGCCGACGGCATCTGCCTCGGTCAGTTCGGGCAATAAGGCGACCGGGATATAGGCGGTCTCTAAAGCGAGCACGTCCTCGTCGGCGAGTCGGAGACGCTTCATCTCATAGACCGGCGTACTGGCTGCGACATTCAATTTCTGCGCGATTTTATTCGAGGCCGGAATCGTGTCGAATGACAATAGACGGCTGAACGGACGCATGCCCCGGTGCTTGATTTCTTCTGAAAAACTCGTCAAACCGGACAGCGCCATCGTGATCTTTTTACTGGCGACGAACGTACCACGTCCTTTTTGACGGCTCAAATAACCGGCGTTGACGAGGTTCGTGATCGCCTGGCGCACCGTCATCCGGCTGACGTTATACCGCTCCGAATATTCCCGTTCGGACGGGATCGATTCGCCGGGTTGGAGCTCGCCAGCATCTATTTGTTGCTTTAAATAGGCTTCGATTTGATAATAAATAGGTAACGGGGACTTTTTATCAATCTGTAACATACATATCGCTCCTGACCTAAGGGTAAGTGTTCCTTATTATAGACCAAATCAGACTAGTTGTCTGAACATATCATGCAGAAAAGGTGGCGACCAATATGAACTCATGGCAATTTGAAACGACGGTGACAGCGCAGCGGGAAGATGAGCGGGGCACGTGGATTGCGCTTGCAGCAACACATTTTTACGCGGAAGGTGGCGGACAACCGGCCGATACAGGGACGATTGGCGGACAAGCCGTTTTAGATGTGCAACGTGACGACCCGACCGTGTGGCACCTCGTCAACGAGCCAATCGACGAAGCAACGGTAGTGATCGGTCAAATCGACGCAGCGACACGTCACGACCACTCGATCCAACACACGGCGCAACACGTGCTGACGGCCTTGCTTGAAGACCGATACGGTATCGAGACGCTCAGTTTTGGGATCAGTGCTGACGAGTCATCGATCGAGATCGCGGCCGAATCATTCGATTGGGCGTTAATCGAAACGTTAGAACGTGACGTTCAGCAGATCATCTTCGACAACCGACCGATTCACATTTTTGAATTACAGGATGGCGAAGTCGAGCATGACCGGTTACGTAAAGCGACGGATCGCACCGGCACGATTCGGATCGTCGAAATCGATGGACTCGATTATAACGCTTGCGGAGGGACGCATGTGTCGACGACCGGCCAGCTCGGAATCATTAAAGTGACCTCGATGAAAAAAGTGCGGGGGAACGTTCGTTTGACGTATGTCGCAGGGATGCGGGCACTAACGGTCATCCAATCTTCGCGCACCGCGCTACGGGCGATCCATCAAACGTTGTCGACGACGAACGAGACGGTCGCGGCCCGTGTCGCCGAAGAGCGCACGGCGCGACTCGAACGTGAAAAAGAAGTGAAGGTGCTCGAGGCCCGGGTCGCCAAGGCGAAAGTCGCAGCATTCTTACAAGAGGACAATTACGTCATCACGCACATCGGCAAGACCGAGGCGGAGACGCTCACGACGATGATCGTCGAACGGATCGCGGCGACCGGACGGATTGCCGTCGGTGCCAATCATACCGGACAAAAACTGTTACTCATGCATGACGGGACGCATGACATCGCCATCGGCAAGTTTTTAAAACGGACGTTAGACGACCTTGGCATCGGTCGGGGCGGTGGCAGTCATAAACAAGCCCAAGCCCGCTTCGAATCGATCGTCGACCTAGAACGGGCCACGGCAGAAGTCGTCAAACGGTTACAGGAAGGAGTGGTGTCATGTTGACGATTGAACACGGCAACGACACGCCGCTCATCGAACGAGCCCGTTCCGTACGGGAGGCTGTCTTTATCGGCGAGCAAGGGATTGACCCGGCGCTCGAATATGACGACCTCGATTCAGTCTGTATCCATTTCGTCGGGACGATAGACGGGGAGCCCGTGACGACGGCACGGCTGCGACCGATCGGGGACGGTGTCGGCAAAGTCGAACGGGTCGCCACGCTCGCATCGGCGAGAGGGAACGGATATGCGAAAAAGCTGATGCTCGAAATCGAGGATGTGGCGCGCGAGAGCGGGCTGCATGAGTTGAAGCTCGGCGCTCAACTGACGGCGCTCCCGTTCTATGAACGGCTCGACTATACGACGTTCGGTGATGAGTTTTTAGACGCCGATATCCCGCATCGGATGATGAAGAAGTCGTGGTGATTATTTTTAGAAAGTTTCTTTTTTTCTAAAAAAAGGTTGGCAAGCCGGAAAGCATTTGTTATAACTAAAACTAACAACTGACAGATAGAGGTTGCGAATGACATGAGTAAGCTTGATTGAAACGGACGCATTCCGGATCGAGCCGAAAGGGGAAATTCGCCGAAGTCAACGTTCGCATGCGTACGAACGAAGGCTGGGGTAGTCGTGAACAACGCCTACACTGCCATGGATGAAATGCCATGGAGCGCTATCTACGGAACGATTTTTTAATCGTTTTTCAACTGCGCGTACAAGCGGCAGACCGTAGGGAGAGTGCTTCCTACCGGTCTGCCGCTTTTTCTGTTGGTCGACATCATGAAAGTGGGGAACCTGATGACAACCGTACTAAAATTTGGAGGAAGTTCTGTTGCCACAATCGAACAGATTCAGGCAATTTCTGAATATTTACAGACACGAGTCGTCGCTGGCGAGAAACTCGTCGTCGTCGTCTCCGCGATGGGGAAAACGACCGATTCACTCCTGTCACTCGCAAAACAAATTACAGAGCGTCCGATGATTCGTGAGCTCGACCGCTTGCTCGCCGTCGGAGAAGAACAGACGATCAGTCTACTCAGCATCGCCTTGAACTCACGAGGCGTCGCCGCCATCTCGCTCACGGGGCAACAGGCCGGGATCGACACGATGGGCATTCACACGAAAAGTAAGATCAAAGCGATCCGGAAAGAAGTGTTGGAAGAAAGGCTCAGAACGAATGACGTCGTCATCGTCGCCGGCTTCCAAGGCGTCAACGAGTTCGGGGATGTAACGACGCTCGGACGCGGTGGTTCTGATACGACAGCCGTCGCACTTGCCGCCGTCCTCAGTAAACGTTGTGAGATTTATACGGACGTCGCCGGTGTCTATACGGCCGATCCGCGTATCCATAAAACGGCACGGCGCCTAGATACCGTCTCGTATGACGAGATGATGGAAATGAGCGCGCTCGGCTCGAAAGTGATGGAAATGCGCAGCGTCGAGCTGGCCAAAAAATATGATGTGAACATCTTTGTAGGGAAGACGCTATCGAGCGAAGGAGGAACATGGATCATGGATATGACACAGGCGATGGAACAAAAAGCGGTGACGAGCGTGAGCGTCGTGAAAAACGTGCTCAGCGTCTCGATCAAACATATTCCGCATTCAGTGGCAGGGGTTGCCGATATTTTCGAGAAGTTGTCACAGCGTCACGTCAATATCGACATGATCAGTCAGACAGCGTTCGACGGTGAAGTGTTCCTGTCGTTCACTTGTCCACTTGACGAGGAGGCGTTCCTCGAAGAAGCGCTCGCCGAACTGACGGAGGCGTTCCCACAAATTAAAATCGACCGTCATACCGAACATGCAAAAATCTCGGTCGTCGGCATCGGCATGCGTGACGCGACCGGTGTCGCAGCCGGATTGTTCGCCACGTTCCGTGAGAGCGGAATCCCGTTCTATCAAGTCACAACTTCAGAGATCAGCATCTCTTACACGATTAACGATCAAGACGTTGAAGCGGCGGTCGCGGCCATCGCGGAGCGTTTCCATTTATAAGGGGGAGTTACCATGTATAACGTTGCCGTCATCGGTGCGACAGGCGCCGTCGGTCAAAAGATGATCGACGTGCTCACAGAATATGAGTTTCCAATCAACGAACTATTACTATACGCGTCAGCCCGCTCGGCTGGGAAAACAGTCGAAGTGAACGGTCGCGACATCGTCATCCGTGAACTGTCGGACGCGATTTACGCAGACGCGATCGACATCGCCTTGTTCTCGGCCGGTGGTAGCATCAGTGAACAGTATGCACCGCGCCTGAGTGAACAAGGGGTCATCGTCATCGATAACTCGAGCGCGTTCCGGATGCAAGCAGGAATCCCGCTCGTCGTACCAGAAGTGAACCGAGTCGAACTGGGCCCGGACAAGATGCTCATCGCCAATCCGAACTGCTCGACGATCCAATCGGTCGTCGCCCTCGCACCGCTCGCCGAAGTGTACGGATTGACGCGTGTCGCCTATACGTCTTACCAAGCCGTCTCCGGTTCGGGACAAAAAGGCATCGAAGACCTCGAACGGGGCGCCCGCGGTGAAGAGCCGCAAAACTACCCGTATCCGATCTACGATAACGTGCTGCCGCATATCGATGTCTTCCTCGAGAACGGCTACACGAAAGAAGAACAGAAGATGATCGACGAGACACGCAAAATTTTGAACGCACCAGAATTAGGTGTGACGGCGACGTGTGTCCGCGTCCCGGTCCGTAACAGCCACGCCGTCTCGATCACGGTCACGCTCGAGCGTGAAGCGACGCTCGCGGAAGTGAAGGCGGTCCTCAGTGACGCGCCAGGCGTCGTCCTCATGGACAACCCGAGCGAGCTCGTCTACCCGACGCCGCTCGATGCGAACGGGACGGACGAAGTGTACGTCGGTCGCGTCCGCCGCGACGAGTCGCAACCGAACACGTTCCATCTCTGGTGTGTCGCCGATAACGTCCGCAAAGGGGCGGCGGCGAATGCCGTTCAAATCGCCCAGTGCATGATCGGGCAAGTCGCTACGAAATAAGGGGGAAATCATATGTTCACAGGAGTCGCTACAGCACTCGCTACACCGTTCCAAACGGACGGTCAGTTAAATCTCACAGCGTGGGAAGCATTGATTGAAGATCAAATCAAAGAAGGCGTCAGCGGTCTTGTCATCGGGGGGACGACAGGCGAAGGGATGACGATCACAGACGAAGAGTTCGAGACGCTCCTCACGAAGGCGATCAAAGTCGCCGCCGGTCGTGCCGTCATCATCGCCGGGACAGGGTCGAACAATACGGCGTTAAGTATCACCAAGACGAAACGGGCGGCAGAACTTGGTGCCGAGATGGCGATGGTCGTCACGCCTTACTATAATAAGTCGACCCAAGCGGGGCTGATCGCCCACTTCACGGCGATCGCCGACGCGTCACCGATTCCACTCATGCTCTACAACGTCCCGTCACGGACAGGCGTCGCCCTCGATCCGGCAACGGTCGGTGAACTCGCCGAACACCCACAGATCGCTGCGTTGAAAGAAGCGAGCGGGGACATCTCGGTGATGGCGCAAATGATGGCCCACTTGCCGGAAGGTTTCCCGGTCTACTGCGGAAATGACGACCAAATCCTGCCGTACATGGCATGGGGCGCCCAAGGTGTCGTCTCGGTGCTCTCGAACGTGTATCCGGGAGCGACAGTCGCGCTCGCCGAAGCGCTTCTCGCCGGAGATTTAGAGACGGCCCGCACATGGCAGATCCGCTTGCTTCCGGTCATCGATGAACTGTTCGCCGAAGTGAACCCGATCCCGGTCAAGGCGGCGTTGAACGCCCGCGGTTTCGAATTTGGCTCGCCGCGCCTCCCGCTCGTTCCGATGAGCGCGACGGCCGAGGCACGTCTGTTGTCGGCGATGGAGCAGTTTAATGAGGTGAGACAGTGAACTTGTTAATTCACGGATACGGCGCGATGGGACAGATCGTTGAAGAAGTCGCGCTCGCTCAAAACTTGAACGTCGCGGCCATCGTCTCACCGGCGGGCGGCGATCATCCCGTTTCACTGAAAGAAGTCGACGCCGCGATCGACGTCGTCATCGACTTCTCGAACCCGGCGCTGCTTGATGACGTGCTCGCGTTCGGGAAAGACAAGCAAATCCCGCTCGTCATCGCGACGACGGGCTTCTCGGAAGCTGAACTGGCAAAGATCGAGGATGCATCGAAACAGATCCCGATCTTCCAGTCGTATAACACGTCTTACGGGATTGCACTGTTGAAGCAGTTGCTTGACCAGCTCGTGCCGCTCACGCTCGGTTATGATATCGAAGTGATCGAAGCGCATCACCGTAAAAAAGTCGATGCGCCGAGCGGGACGGCTGAACTGCTCGCCCGTGCCATCGAGGCGAAGCGGGACGTGACGCCGGTGTACGAACGTGCGTCACGCCGTGAGGCGAGAGGTACTGACGAACTCGGCATGCACTCGGTCCGCGGCGGTACGATCTTCGGTGAGCATACGGTGCTCTTCGCCGGAGACGATGAAATGCTTGAATTAAAACATACGGCCCTGTCGAAACGCGTCTTCGCGAACGGGGCACTCGCCGCGGCGGCGACGATTCTCGACCGCCCGGCCGGATTATACAATTTAACGAACCTATACGAGGAGGCCACTCATGTTACTCACAAACGCTTATGAAATCGCACAATACATTAAAGATGCCAAGAAAGAAACGCCAGTCAAATTGTACGTCAACGGTCAGTTGGCAGGTCTAACAATCGAAGAAGCAAAAGCATTCGGAACGGACGAGTCGAAATTATTCCTCACGACGGCTGAACGTGCGGCCGCTTTCCTTGAAGCGAACGCGTCAGTCATCACCGACTCGCACCTCGAGTTCGACCGCCGCAACAGCGCCGTGCCGATGCTTGACACGACGAAGTTGAACGCCCGTATCGAACCAGGTTCGTTCATCCGTGACCACGTTCAAATCGGCAACAACGTCGTCGTCATGATGGGGGCGGTCATCAATATCGGCGCCGTCATCGGTGACGGGTCGATGGTCGACATGAACGCCGTCATCGGCGCCCGCGGCACACTCGGTAAAAACGTCCACCTTGGCGCTGGCGCAGTCGTCGCAGGTGTCCTCGAGCCACCTTCAAAAGATCCGGTCATCATCGAAGACGGGGTCATGATTGGTGCAAACGCGGTCATCTTAGAAGGTGTCCGTGTCGGCGAGAATGCGGTCGTCGCAGCAGGCAGTGTCGTCACAGTCGACGTCCCGGCAGGAAGTGTCGTCGCCGGCACGCCAGCCCGTGTCATCAAGCAAAAAGATGAAAAAACAGCAGAAAAAACACAACTAGTGGATGACTTACGCTCCCTGTAACGTATAATAGACAGAAAATATCAAAAGTGAATGGGAGAGTTGAACAATGGAACAATATGGACAATGGATGTGGAAAGACGGGGCTTGGATCGAGCCGAGTGACGCGAACACGAGTATCATGACGCACGCGATCCACTACGGTAGCGGGTTCTTCGAAGGAATTCGGGCGTATCACACAGAGGAAGGTCCAGCCATCTTCCGACTCCGTGAACACTTGGAGCGACTCGTTCGTTCGTGTGCTTACTATCACGTCGAACTACCGTACACGGTCGACGAGCTCGAACAAGCGACGATCGAATTGATCGAACGCAACGGCTTTGAAGCGTGTTACATCCGTCCATTCGTTTTCCTCGGCACACCTTGGCAGGCACTCATGCCGACGCAGGAAACGAAAGTACACGTTGCCATCTCATGCTGGCCGCTCGGCGAATATTTCAGCAAGACGGTCGGTATCCGGGCGAAAGTCGCGTCATACCGCCGCGTCTCGTCGACGATGATGCCGATGCAAGCGAAAGCGGCAGCCAATTATATGAATTCGCAACTCCTTAAAGGAGAAGCGGTCCGAGACGGGTATGACGAAGCGATCGCCCTCGACATGAACGGAAACGTCAGCGAGGCGAGCGTCGCCAACATCTTCCTCGTCAAAGGCAATAAAATTTTCACACCGTCACTCGACTGTTCCGTCCTCGACGGCATCACGCGTCAAACGGTCATCGATCTTGCCCGTGAAGAAGGGTTCGAGGTCATTGAGCGCCATATCGGACGTGACGAATTGTATGTAGCAGATGAGATCTTCTTGACGGGTACAGCAGCTGAAGTGACGAGTGTCATCGAAGTCGACAATATCTCGATCGGCGGCGGGGTTCAGACGGTCGCAACGACTATGCTCGCCCGTTACCGCGAGACCGTGACGGGACTGATCCCGGCACATCGCGATTGGATCACGTTCGTCAAAGAAGCAGTCAAAGAATAAGGGAGCAATGTGTATGGGAGTCACAATTGACTTAAACGCGATTCGCGAGAACAAACGTCGGATCGAGGCACTCGGCCGACCGGTGTTTGCCGTCGTGAAAAACAACGCCTATAACTTAGGGATGGAGCCAGTTGTGACGACATTGTACGCAGAAGGGGTGCGTCACTTCATGGTGACGACGCTCGACGAGGGGAGCGAGGTCCGGGTGCATGCACCCGAGGCGAACGTCCTCGTCATGAACCCCGTTTACGAGTGGTCGGCCGTGCATCGCGACGGTTTAGACGTCGCCATCGGTTCGTACGATTGGCTCGTCTCACAACGCCATGAGCTCGACGGCGTCCGTCTTCATTTGAAGCTCGATGTCGGCATGAACCGGTTTGGCGCGAAGACGTTCGAAGAAGCGCTTGCCATCTTAGCGTTCTGCCAAGATGAAAAGCTCGACCTCGTCGGTTTGTGCACACACTTTCCGCTCGCCGACGCCGATAACGCCGAAATCGAGCACAGTGTCCATGTCGAACGGTTTGCCGACTGGTCGACGCGGCTGATCGAACGGCATTCGTTTGAAGTCGTCCATGCCGCCAACAGCGCGGCGACGCTTCAAGCCGATCCGCGTCTCGGGCACTGCACGCACGTCCGGGTCGGAATCTTTCTCTACGGCTACTCATCGGTCGAGGCGGTCGATTGGCTCGTCCCGGCGTTTTATTGGGAGACGAAAGTCGTTGCCGTGCACGACATCGAGGCCGGCGCACACGTCGGCTACGGGACGGGCTACACGGCACCGTCGAAAGAGCGGATCGCCGTATTGTCAGTCGGATATGGCGATGGCTTGATGCGGGCCCGCCGGCATTTGCCGGTCCACATTAATGGACGGGCGTTCCCGTTCGTCAGCAATATTTTCATGAGCCACAGCTTCCTCCGCGTCGACGAGACGGTTCAAATCGGTGACCGGGTCGAGCTGTACGGTAATGAGACGAAGATCGATGACGTGACCCGGACCGGGCACGCCAATAACTCGGAACAACTATGCGCACGCTCATGGCGTGTCCCGCATCGCTTTGAAGGAGGCATTTTATGTACACCAGCAACCAATCCGTTTGTATGATCGAGGGCGTATCCGTCCAAGAACTTCAAGCGACGTACGGGACACCGCTCTATATCATGAGCGAGCCAGAACTTGAAGCTCGGCTCGGGCTCGTCCGGAGCGCATTTTTAGATAAGTATCCGAACACGTACGCGCTCTATGCGTCAAAGGCGATGTCGATCGCGGCCGTGTATGAGAAAGTCATGACGGCGGGCTTGAGCATCGACGTCGTCTCACGCGGTGAGATGTTCGTCGCGCTCCATGCTGGTGTCCCGGCTGACCGGATTCACGTTCACGGGTCAAATAAGACGGTGCAAGACATCTCGTTCGCGCTCGAGAACGGCATCAGCCATTTCACGATCGACAACATGCGTGAGATCGGTCTGCTCTCGGGTCTCGCCGTAAAGCATGATGTCGATGTCGACGTCTTGCTCCGCATCGTCCCGCAAGTCGTCGGAGGCGCCCACGAGGCGATCCAGACGGGTGGGGTCGATACGAAGTTCGGTTTCCCGACGCATGACGACACGTATCTCGAAGCGGTCCGGGAAACACTCGCGGCGGAACGTCTTCATCTGAAAGGGATCCATTGTCACGTCGGGTCACAGATTCAAGAACCGACGCTGTTCATCAATACGGTCAAGACGATGGTCAACTTCATCGAGACGATTCGTCGGGAGACCGGCTTTACGGCTGATGTGTTGAACATCGGCGGTGGCTTCGGCGTCGCCTATCTCGAGACGGACGACCCGCTCGACTTTGCCGCTACGATGACGCAAGTGATGGATACGCTCGTTTCAGAAGTGGAGCGATTCGGTCTACCGCTCCCAAAAATCGGCATCGAGCCGGGACGTTGGCTCGTCGCCAACGCCGGTGCGACGCTGTATGAAGTCGGGACGGTCAAAGACGTGAGCGGTGTCCGCACATACGTCTCGGTCGACGGCGGCATGACAGACAACATCCGCCCTGCCCTCTATGATGCCGAATATGACGTCATTGCGGCGACGCGGATGGATGAAGCGAAGACGCTTGAAGCGAAGATCGTCGGGGCATGCTGCGAGTCGGGAGACATCATCTCGAACCGTTCGCTCATCCCGCCGGTTGAAGCCGGGGATCTTCTCCTCGTTAAAGCGACAGGCGCCTATAACTTCTCGATGGCGAGCAACTATAACCAAATGCTCCGCCCGCCCGTCGTCTTCGTGAAAGACGGGACACATCGTCTCGTCGTCCGCAGACAGACACTTGAAGACTTGGTCGCGTGTGAAGTGATTGGACAATCGACATAATTTTGTAGGCAGATAAAGAAAAGGGGTTCAGTCATAAAAACGACTGAATCCCTTTTCGTATGAACGACCGATGCGGCCTTACCGAGTCGATCTATCAGGTTAATCTAGTTGTGCGTTGACTTCCGCTTCATATCGATTAACGAGCTCGTTGTTGTCGTCTGTCTGGTACTTCTTTTCCAACTCAAGTTTCAACTTTAGCCAAATCGTATTCTTTTCATAAAGGTCTCGATCGAACTGATGATTTAGTTGGTGCAGCGACAAGCCGAGGGCGCTCGCGTAGGCGAGATGACTCGGTAAATCACTCCGATCCGGGCCTTGTTGAATGTAACGGTCAATCTCTTCTTCCGTTACGTGAATGTTGTACTTCTCTTTTGCGACCGTTTTCCATGCGATACTTTGTTTCATCGCTTCGGTTGAGAGCGTGATGACTTGTTCATTCGTCAAGTCGGTTTCATAATACAGTTTCTCTTGGGACAATGTCCGAATCACCCACTTTCGAAGCGGTTCCTCAACGTCGAACTGGTTTGCTTCGGTGATGACGTCGTCAAACAGTGCTTTATAATCGTCGAACGCGAAGTTGTCTACGACTTGGCGTTGTTCTTCTTCGCTCTTCATGTCAATCGTCAAAGGTGACGATGTCGCGGATTGACATGCTGTTGTAAAGATGACGAGCGAGAGCGTACATAATAGAAACGATTTGAAACGTGGGGTCACGGTGATCCTCTCCTTATTTGTATCGTCTTCAAACGTAGTACAAGTTTCAATCAAAAGAACAATCTAGTCATTTCTATATACGGGACGATGAGCTATCAAGTTCCCATGCTTTTCGGTCAAATTGCTACACGTGGGAACCATTTTCACTTATGATGAAAAAGACTACATCAGGGGAAGTGATTTCTAATGGAGAAAACAGTCGGACAACAGTTGATCGAGTCGCGGCGGACGATTCGGATGTTTGTAGAGGAACCGCTTGATACGGCATTGCTGTATCAGTTGCTCACCTCGGCCCACCAAGCGCCGTTTCATAACAAAGTCGAGCCGTGGAATCTTTATTTGTTCAACGGTGACGGGAAAGGCGTGTTGTTAGACGCGCTCGAACCGGCGTTTCAAGACGGTCGTGAGGCCAAGCGAGAGAAGATTACCGGACGGATCCGCAACGCGGCGGCGTGTGTGTACGTAACGACGAAGCCGTTTGAGACGGAGAAAGGGCAAAAGGATGCACTGCTCGCGACGGCGACGTTCATCCAGAACTTCCATTTGCTCTGTGCCGAGCAAAACATCGGGCTCGTCTGGCGGACGGGCGGTATCTTCGAAGACGCTCGCCTGCAGGAGATGATCGGTGCGGACGGGGAGACGTTCGTCGGTCTGCTCCAACTCGGACGATTTGAAGACGTCCCGCCGACGAAGGCGCGGCAGTCGCTTGATGCGTGTTTGACGATCTTTGAGTGAACATGAAAAAGCTCGAGTGCGGCGTGGCCGCACTCGAGCTGGATGTATAAATAGGCTGAGACGTTTAAAAACGTCTCAGTTTATTTTTTGAGCTTGCCAGCAAGCCAGTTTTGAATGACATTCGTCGGAATCATGGTGATTACTTTCCCCCAGTTTGAGTTTCTTCTTCTATAGCATTATCCAATTGCATCCGTTCCCAAACCTCTCGATGTGTACCTTTTAGCGTATCATCGAACGAATCATCGATGTGAAGGCAATAGCTTGGGTTAATGGACGAGGCGTACAGGTCTAACATGAGTTGTGCATGGTTTGGATACATACAATTGGCCCCTTTCGACACGTCGGCTTGACTACATCCTCAGTATACAAGGGAAACATGAAGAAAAATCGGGGTAATCGTTAACAATTTATGAATCTTGTAAACGCTTTCACAAACTTTGTGTCGGTGTTAACGGTTCACACGTCGTCAAGTACTGCTCGGCCCGCTTCGCATACTTGTTGACGGTCCGTTCCATGATGAAGCGGTCTTCGTCATTGAGCGGACGGACGACTTTGGCTGGTACGCCCATGACCATGACACCTTCCGGAATTTGCATATTCGGGGTGACGAGTGCACCGGCGGCAACGAACGAGCCTTTCCCGACTTTGGCACCGTCAAGCACGGTCGCATGCATCCCGATGAGACAGCCTTCCTCGATCTCACAACCGTGAATCATCGCCATATGGCCGATCGAGACACGGTCATGGATGATTGTCGGTGATCCTTCGTATTGATGGATCATCGACCCGTCTTGAATATTGACATAAGCGCCAATCTGGATCGGGCCCTCGTCTCCACGGATGACGGTGTTGAACCAAACACCGGAATGGGCTCCGATCGTGACGTCACCGATGACGTGGGCGCCAGGTGCGACGAATACCGTCTCGTCGACATGTGGGGTCAGGTCTCCTAATTTGTATTGCATATGTGTAACCCCTTTCAACTAGATATGCTCCCATTGTCGCACAACTACAAAAAGAAATTGCGTCCGAAAGATTATTCTTGATAAGATAGGTAAAATACGTTGCAAAAGGAGACAGACAGATGGAAAAACAACATTTGATCGACATTGCCGCCAAGAAAAAGAAAGCGGCGGTCGTCTTTAAGGACGTCGCGGTCATCGACGTCTATAGCCGCGAGACGATTCGCACCGATGTCGCCATCGACTCGGGCTATATCGTCGCCATCGGAGAAGGTTACGAAGGGGAGACGGAATATCATGACCCGTCTTGGACGCTCGCTCCGTCATTCATCGACTCACACGTTCACATCGAGTCGTCGATGGTGCCTCCGCATGAGTTTGCGAAAGCGGTCCTGCCGCTCGGTGTGACGACGGTCATCGCCGACCCACATGAGATCGCGAACGTCAACGGTGCGCTCGGGATCGAGTATATGCTTGCCGATGCGAACGGATTGCCGCTCGACGTCCGGATGATGCTACCGAGCTGCGTCCCGGCGACGCCGTTCGAACACGCGGGCGCCAAACTGTACGCCGAAGACCTTGCACCATTTTTAGGGGACCCTGGAGTGCACGGTCTCGGGGAAGTGATGGATTATCCATCGGTCGAAGCCGGCAGCGAGGACATGCTCCAAAAAATCGCGCAAACGGAACTCGCGGGGAAAGTCGTCGATGGTCACGCGTCAGGCCTCAATCCTGATCAGTTAAACGTGTACCGGACAGCCGGCATCATGACCGACCACGAATGCACGACGGCAGAAGAGGCGATCGAGCGGGTCCGTCGTGGCTTTTACGTCCAGATTCGCGAAGGATCGGTCGCGCGGAACGTCGAGAAAGTGAGTCGGGCCATCACCGAAAGTAATGCCCACCGCTTCTTGTTCTGTACGGACGACAAGCACCTCGATGATCTCGTGGCAGAAGGTGGTATCGACTATAACATCCGCATGGCAATCCGTCAGGGCGTCAAGCCGGAGACGGCATACGCCATCGCCAGCCTTCATGCGGCTGAAGCATACGGCTTGAAAGACGTCGGTGCGATCGCGCCGGGCAAAAAAGCGAACTTTGTTATCTTGTCAGACGTCGAATCGGTTAACATCGAAACCGTCTACGTCGATGGTACGGCAGTCGCGCGAGCGGGGAAAGCCACGTTCGAGGCCGAAGGGGTTGAAGTGCCGAAGCCGATGAAAGGTGAGCTCAAACTCCCGGACCTGACAACTGACTCGTTCCGCCTGCCGATCAAGGAAGAAGCGGTCGACGTGATTCAAGTGTTGCCGAACAGCCTGTTGACGAAGCGTGTCCGCCACGTGTTCAACCCGGATGAATCGGGCGCTGATCTTACCGAGGACATCGTGACGCTCGCCGTCATCGAGCGGCATCACGGGACGGGCCATATGGCGCTCGCACCGGTGACGGGCTTTGGACTCAAACGTGGTGCGCTCGCAGCGACGGTCGCCCACGACAGCCATAACCTTGTCATTGCCGGTGTCAGCCCGGAAGACATGTTACTTGCTGCAGAGACGCTCGAGAAGGTCGGTGGCGGTGTCGTCGCCGTCTCGGAAGGGAAAGTGCTTGCCGTCTTGCCGCTCGAGATTGGAGGGCTCATGACGAGGCGTCCGTATCATGAAGTCGCAGACGTGCTCGAACAGCTGAACGACGCACTTGACGTCGTCGGGGCTCATCGTCACTTCAACCCGTATTTGACGATGTCGTTCCTGGCACTCCCCGTCATTCCCGACTTGAAATTGACGGACATGGGACTGTTTGATGTGACAACGTTCTCATTTATCGGAAATTGACTCGGTCTAACGTATGATTTTCGTAAAGACCAACCCGAAACGTTTGAATGCGTGCGCTTAAGTTGATATAGTTACAACAAGTTTCATCGGTACAAATTGAAAGGGGGGATATAACAGATGGAACAAGTTGCTTACAACCGGTCGTATGATGAACATGAGGATTTGATCAATTCTGTGTATCGTGCCTTCAAGGACCGGTGTGAAGAATTACCTAGCGAGACGCAGACGAAGCGACGGTTGCGCCGTCTTATTTTATTGACGATCAAAGATCATACGTCATCGCATGCCGAACGGTTCGTGCTTTATCACTTCTTTAGTGATTTCTTTAAAGCCGTTGAGTCAAACGACCAAGCCGCGCTCGCTGTATTAAAACAAATCGTCCGTGACTAAAAAAACTATTGATATGTTACTGTAACCTATGATAATTTAGACGTAACTTTAAATGAATATTCGTGCTATCGATGAGGTAGAGGTGCGATGCTGA
This sequence comes from Exiguobacterium sp. SH3S1, assembly GCF_004337105.1. Classification (NCBI taxonomy): domain Bacteria; kingdom Bacillati; phylum Bacillota; class Bacilli; order Caryophanales; genus Exiguobacterium; species Exiguobacterium sp. SH3S1. The sequence goes on from NZ_SJUW01000013.1 coordinate 56,172, forward strand.
TGAGTAAGTAGTCCGAGGATGACAACGGTGAAGACTACAGAAAGGCAGAATCGCCGAAGTGTAAAGTCATGTCTCTGACTTTATGCTGGGCTGACGGGAAATACTCGTCGGACTGCCATACATATATTACGTATGGAGCGCTCCAAGTCGGCTAAGAAAGACGGAACATCCAGCGAGGGTGTCGGCTTTGTTGCCGATGCCCTCGCTTTGCGTTTTTTTAAGCATTGGGGGGCCTCATCTCAAACAGAAGAGGAGGAAATCAGCATGGTAGATTATTCAACATCGGTGCTTTCGTTAGTGCCGGCACTACTCGCCATCATTATGGCGATCACAACAAGGAAAGTTATTCCGTCACTCGGTGTCGGGATCATCGCAGGGGTCTTGCTCCTTCATAGCTTCAATCCGCTTGAATCGATTCAGTACTTATGGTCGAACGTCATCGCCTTGTTCTGGGCGGATGGGGCCATAAACGAATGGAACGTGCTCTTGATCGCGTTCTTGCTCTTGCTTGGTGTTTTATCGTCAATCATTCAAACATCGGGCGGTGCTCGCGCGTTCGGTGAATGGGCGGCTTCTAACGTCAAAACGGCGCGCGGCGCGCGCCTCGTCTCGTTCGGTCTTGGAATCTTGATTTTCATCGACGACTATTTCAACAGTCTCGCTGTCGGGAACATTAGCCGACCGCTGACGGACCGGAAGAAAGTATCGCGCGCTAAACTCGCGTATACGATCGACTCGACGGCCGCTCCAGTCTGTGTCATCAGCCCACTTTCGAGCTGGGGAGCCTACATCATCGCCATCATCGCTGGTATTCTCGCGAAGTATTCGATTGATAGCTACTCGTCGTTCTCGGCGTTCATTCAAATCATCCCGATGAACTTCTATGCCATCTTCGCACTCATGTTGACTGGGTACGTCGCTTTCACAGGGCTTGCCATCGGACCGATGCGAACGCACGAGCTACGTGCGCTTAAAGGCGAGCTCTACGACGTGTCGAAAGGTGCGCCGATGGGGATGAGTGAAGACATTAAAGAACATGATGGTGGGAAAGTCCGCGACTTGATCGTCCCGATCATCGTCTTGATCATCGCGACCGTCTCGGCCATGCTTTATACAGGTGGTCAAGCGCTCGCTGCCGACGGTCAAAGCTTCTCGCTGCTCGGTGCGTTTGAATCGACGGACGTGACGCGTTCGCTCGTTGCCGGAGCGGTCATCAGTTTAATCGTGGCGTTCTTGCTCCTGATTGGTCGCAACATTCCGGCTGTGGACTACGGTCATGCAGCGTGGGCCGGTATCCGGGCCATGTGGCCAGCCGTGCTCATCTTGCTGTTCGCTTGGACGATCATCGCCGTCATCGGTGACATGAAAACCGGTGATTACTTGGCAAGCTTCGTCACGGATACGATCGCGGCGTCATACTTGCCGCTCATCTTGTTCGCGATCGCCGGTCTCATGGCGTTCTCGACAGGTACGAGCTGGGGGACGTTCGGTCTCATGCTACCAATCGGTGCTGATTTGATCATGGCAGTCGACCCAGAGCTGTTGCTCCCAACACTTGCCGCTGTGCTCGCAGGTGCCGTGTTCGGTGACCACTGTTCACCGATCTCGGATACGACGATCCTCAGTTCGACGGGTGCCGGGTCGCACCACATCGACCACGTGTTGACACAACTCCCGTACGCGTTGATCGCGGCAGGAGTGTCGGCGGTCGGTTACTTGGTACTAGGGATCACAAGCTCGATGTGGATTGGATTCTTCGCGGCGTTCGCGACGTTCGTCGTCGCGCTGGTCGTCGCTCAAGTCATCTCGAAGCGCGGCCAAGTGCCGTCAGAAATGCGTGCTGAGCGTGAAGCGTAAACAGCTCGTCTGACAATCCGAAAAGATGTGTGTCACGAATCATGTGACACACATCTTTTTTGTATGGAATGTAAAAACAAATCCTGCCGCTATGCGACAGGATTTGTTTTTTAGTTAACGTCCAACCACTTGAAGCTAGCGTCAGCTCCGAACGGATGGCGGTACATGTTTTGAATGTTTGAGCGCTCGAGGTAAGCTTCACCTTTTTGGTAGATCGGTGCGATCGCGAAGTCGTCTTCGAGCAGGATGCGTTCAGCTTCTTGCATCGTCTCCCAACGCTTCATTTGATCAGCTTCTTTCTTCGCGCTTTGGATCAACTGATCGTACTCATCGTTCGAGTACGCCATCCGGTTGAACGGACCGTCTGTGATCCACATGTCGAGGTACGTCATTGGATCCTGATAGTCAGGGCCCCAGCCGGCAGCAGAGATATCATAGTCGCCTGCACCTTCAAGCTCGAGGAAGTTTTTGAACGGCTGTTGTTTGATGTTGAGTGTGAGTCCAGGCAAGTTCTTCTCGAGTTCACCTTTGATGTACTCGTTGACTTTCTTGAACGCTTCTTCATCACGCGAGAGGAACTCGAGTTCGATCGTCTCGACGCCGAGCTCGGCAAGTCCTTTATCCCAGGCAGCTTTCGCTTCGTCGACGTTGTAGCTTTGAAGATCAGGATACTTCTCGCGGAAGTCCGCGCCGTCTTCCGTGAACGTGAAGTCCTTAGCGACGATGAAGTTGGCCGGCTGTGAACCGTCTGTCAAGATGACGTCGGTTACGCCTTGCTTGTCGAAACCTTTCGCCAACGCTTCACGAATATTCACGTTTTGGAGTGCTTCATTCTTTTGGTTGAAACGAAGGAAGTTGATCCGTGCGTCAGCACGTGTTTTAAACTCTTCTGCTTCTTGGAATTGTGGAACGAATTCAGAAGACAAGAGTGTATAGTCGACTTCACCTGATTCGAACAAGTTGACACCGGTCGCGACTTCTTTGACGACTTTGACGTTAATCGTGTCCATCTTGACGTTTTCAGCGTCCCAGTAATCCGGGTTCTTTTTATAAACCCAACCTTCGTTGTCTTGCCAGCTATCAAGTACGTAAGGGCCGTTGTAGAGCGTTTTATCGACGGCCGTCGCGAACGACTCGCCTTGTTCTTCGACAAACTCTTGTTTTTGCGGCATGTACGTCGGGAATCCTGTCAACCCGAGGAAGTATGGAGCCGGTGCTTCCAATTGAACTTCAAGCGTCTTCTCATCGACTGCTTTCGCACCGAGTGAATCGAGTTCAGCTTCGCCGCCGAGGATTTTGTTGGCATTCTTCAAGTCTTGAAGGATGTATGCGTACTCTGCACCTGTTTCGGGATTGAGGGCGCGTTTCCACGAGTAGACAAAGTCTTCAGCTGTGACAGGTGAGCCGTCTGACCAGTTGGCGTCACGTAATTTAAATGTGTATGTAAGACCGTCTTCCGAAATCTCGACGTCCTCAGCAATACCTGGTACCGGTTGGTTGTTCTCATCGAGACGATACAGTCCCTCGAAGACGTTGTTTGTCACGATGATCGATGTCGAGTCGGTCGTGAGCGTCGGGTCAAGCTGTGGCAAATCAGTTGCCGAAACGAGCGTGACTTCTTTTTTCGCGTCACTTGATGACGACCCATCAGACGAATCTGTTGCCTCTTCTCCACCGCCACATGCTGCTGTGGCAAGCAAAGCGACACCCGATAAAGCTAACCATTTTTTATTCCGCATTGTCTAACCTCCCGAAAATTCTGATTGTTTCGAATATATTGCAATTAAACTACAAACAGAATGAATGCGCAATGAAATTTTTTAAATTATTCGAAAATATAAACATTACTGAAACACCTGAACTGAGCCCTGTTTTTCGGACAGTTTAATAAAAAGTGCGTCGTCTTTTATGCGGCGATCAGATGGCTCCGGTATTGCTCCGGAGTCATTTTTTTTAGGTTCCATTGCTTGCGTTCACTATTGTA